>NZ_JAAGPH010000061.1:0-44351 GCF_017104705.1 Burkholderia sp. Se-20373
CGAACGCGTCGGCCGACCATGCGTCAGCGTCGCGCGGCGCGTCGCGCATGGCGTCGATCTCCGCCAGCAGCGCCCGCCCGTGCGCGCCGAGCGTGGCCACGCACATCCGGTCCGCCGCGGCGACGAGCTGGTTCAGCCCGGCCGTCATCTGGCGCAGCACCGTCCCCGCCGGCCATTGCCGCGCCCGCGCGATCTCGGCCTCGTCGCCCTGCAGCAGCATCGCCAGATCCTCGCGGGCGATTTCGTGCGCGAGCGGGCTCGTGTGTTCGGTGGACCAGTCCTCGAAGCGCGCCAGCGCGTCGCGAAACGCGTGCGTGCGCGCGTGCCCGGGCACCGCGTCGAGCGCGACGATCAGCGCGCGCAACTGCTGCGCCGCGCGCACCGCGAACAGGTATTTTTCGGCTTCGAGCTTCAGGAACGCCGCCGCGTAGCGGTAGAAGCCGGGCTCGGCCGCGCTCGCTTCGGCGCCCGCCAGCGGCGCCGGCTCGATCATCGCGCGATAGGCCTGCTCGACCATCGTCTGCGGCCCCGCGCACACCGAGTTGCGGCCGACGAGCAGGCCCGCCGCCTCGGCGACCAGGTAATACGCGTCGCTGGCGAGGCACGGCGCGGCCGGATCGCCGCCCGACGCCATCCGCTTGATCAGCGAGATATGCACGATCCGGTGCATGCCGAGCGAGATGCGGTAGATGATCGACGGCACGACGGGAATGCCGTCCGGGTCGGCCGGCTGCTCGCGCCGGCGGATCAGGTACGCGGGCAGCAGCTGGCACAGCTTGCTGATGAACCACAGGTCGAGCATCGACACCGCGCCGTCGTGGCCGCGCAGGCGGCAATACCCGTCGCGCAGCGTCGAGATGGTCGGCAGCACCAGGTGCCAGTGGTTCGCGAACTGCCGCAGCGACGAGATGTTCATCGGCAGCGCGTGATGAAACCGGCTGCCCTCGTACTCGCAGCGCGCGGCTTCGATCTCGATGCCGTCGCGCGCGTCGGCCGGCGCGATCTCCTCGCCGAGCGGGCGAAAGAAGCTGTCGCGATACGCGACCATCGAGCCCAGCATCGAGCGCCAGTAGAACTCCGGTTTGTCGAGCGCGCGCGGCCCGTGATAGCCGGTCGCGTACAGCGCATCGATGACGGTGAAATCAAACTCGTTCTGCATCATGGCTTCCTGGAGAGACTCGGCCGCCGGCGCGGCGGCCCGATAGAACGAACGGCGTGGCGCCAGCGCGTCAGCGCGGCATCGACATCGGCTTGCCGGCCGTGCCGGCCGCGCGGCCCCACCGGCGCGCGAGCGCCTGCCACAGGCTCGCGAGCTCGACCCGGCAGAAGGTCCGCACGGCGCGGGGCGACCACCACCAGTAATTCACGTTGATCGAATCGCTCAGCGATTCCACGTAGTGCCACCAGCCGGGCGGCAGGTACAGCACCTCGCCCGCCTCCAGCACGAAGTCGTGGCGCGGCGCCGACTGCACGCGTGGAAACCGCACCGGATCCGGATCGCTCATGTCCACCGGGCTGAAGATCACCGGCAGATCGCGGCGCTGCCGGTAATACACGTTGGCGGACTGCCCGGGCGCGAACAGCACCCAGCGCTTGCGGCCGTACACCTGCACGTTCAGGTTCTCGTGCCGGTCGAAATGCATCGGCGACGAGATCCCCGCGGGGCCGAGCCAGAAGCCCGGCCGCAACACCAGCCTGCGCCGCAGCCAGTTCGGCATCCAGCCGGGAAAGCCGTGCTGCTCGTGCAGCGGCGCGATGTCGTCCTTCAACTCCGGCGCCGTCGAATAGATCGCCGCGTAGGTGATGTACGCCGTGCGGGCGCTGCCCTGCGCCTGCATCGCCCGGATCGTCGCGCCGAGGCGTGCGGTCTCGTAACGGCGCGCGCCCAGGTACAGGTCCGGCTGCGTCGGCGTCGGCGACAACTGCGAGGTCTCCACCGTGATCTCGTGCTCGCCGTAGCGCTCGACGAAGAAATCCGGCGTCCAGCGCGTGCGCGCGGGCCATGCTTCGATGAATCCTTCCAGCACGGCCGGATGCTTCAGTCCGGCCAGAACGTCGCGCATGCTGCGGCTGCCGTCATAGCGAATCCGCGGCATCGGCACAATCTTGCTGCCAGTCATCGTGGGGCTCCTGTCGACGGGAAGAAAATCAGGACACCTGCCAGTCGCCGCGGTGGCGCAGCACGTCGCCGGGCAGCCAGCGAATCACGCGGGTGGCGCCGCCGAGTGCGCCGATGCGCGCGTCGATCTGGTCGAGCGTGTCGGCTTCCGCGGGCTCGCCGTTGATCCAGCCGATGTCGCAGATCTCGGTGGCGATGCCGCAGAACCCGTTCGCATACGGCGCGAACGCGCGCGCGCCGGCGCGTGCGCAGAGCTCGCCGATGCCGTCCGGGCCGAGCGTGATGGACGGGCCGTCGCCCGCCTCGGCGATGCGCGGCAGGCGTTGCAGCTCGGTCATCGGCAGCACCATCCAGAACGTGAACAGACCCTGCCAGAACGGCGCCTTGCGCAGTTCGCGGCAGCAGCTCAGGACCAGGTCGGGCCGGCCGCGACGGGCGACGGACTGGTCGATCACGTCCATCACCGAGCCCTTCGCATCCTCGCCGCTGTCGACGAGCAGGATCACCGAGAACTGCGGCGTCGTGATCCGGTAGCAATTGCCCCAGTTGCGCACGTCGTGCGGCGGCACGGCCGCGCCGATGGTCGGCTGCTCGCCGTAGAACGGCAGGATGTCGATCTCGATGTCGCCGATCCGCACCGTCTCGCCCCAGCCGGGCGCGAGCACCGTCTGCCCGACATCGCGTAGCGACTGCTGCATGTCGTCCTGCGCCAGCAGCGATGCGACCGGGATGCGCGGCACGATGACGGGCACCGATCCGTCGCCGCCGTGCCGCAGGATCGTCGGGACATGCCAGTGGTCGAGATGGCCATGCGTGACGAGCATGCCGTCGATCCGCTGGCCCAGGTTGGACGGCGCGCGATCGAGATCGGGCAGGCCGACGTTGCCGCCGATCGCGAGGCTGATCGGGTCGGTCAACAGGCGGGTGGTGTCGGAGGCGATCAGCAACGATGCGTGTTCGAGCCGCTGGATGCCCGGGCCGTCGAACGCCGGCCACGCCAGCGCCGCGTCGCCCGCGGGCCGTTCGCAGCCGAGCAGGCGGGGATCCGCGTACAGCGCTGACAGCGGCTGCCAGTGGTTGCGCTGCAGCGCGTCGCGCAGCGCGTTCGCGAGTTGCGGCACGTCGCCGGCGGCAGTGTCGAGCACGATCGGCTCGCCGTGCCGCGGCGCGAGCGCGAGCGTCCAGCGGTCGCGCTGCTGATGCAGATCGTAGAGCAGCGCGCGGCTCGCGATGCAGCCGCCGGCCGCCACCGAATCCGGATCGAACAGCTCTTCCAGGAACGGATAGCGCGCAATCGCGTCGCGCAACAGGGCGGCGCAGGCGGCCGGCTCGAATTTCGCTTCCATGAATTGCTGCATGAGCGCGTCCTGCCGCTCGATCAGCCGGCCCAGGTCATGCGCGCGCGAAGCCAGAATGCCTGTATTGAGGAAGACCCCCAGGCGATCATCGACAGACATGGTGTGTTTTGCCCTCGGATTCTCTCGGCGAAACGCTGCATGCGCCCGCGCGCCCCGTCACCGGGCCGCGAGATGCCGCATCGTTCCTTTATCTTTTATTGCGCCGTGCGTGGCGCGACGCATCGACCGTCAGGCCGACAGCGCGACCCGGACGCTCAATGGCCGCATGTCGGTCCAGTTGGCGTTGATCCATTCGAGACAGGCGTCCCGGGTTCCCGACGGGCCCGCCGCCCGCCAGCCGTCCGGCACGAGCTTGTCGTCCGGCCAGATCGCGTATTGTTCTTCGTGATTGACGACCACCTTGAAAATGGTGTCGTGGTTCGGCATTTCGGCTTCCATGTCTCTCTCGTTTCAATAATCGATCAAGCGTGTCGCACGCATAACATGATTCGATATTTCTATAAAAACAGCATGCCCAGCCATGCCAGGCAACGATGCAAGCACTTTGAAATCGAAGCGAGCAGACTTTACCATAAGCCATCCGAAAACAATTACATTTCTATTGAATAAAAACAAAGTAAATCATAAGCAGCGACAGCCAATAATCCAGGCCATTGTTTATAAATATGTGAACTCATGACAAACAAGCTGTTCTTTCGATTAAATCGATAATCAGCATAATTGTTTGAATATTTTGTACGGTTCGTTTTTAAAGCGGAGTCCCGACGCATGGCCTTGCTACCCAGTACCCTCACCATTCCGCGCGAGCGCCCGGCGGCCCGGCACCGGCTGCTGGTGTTCCATCACGCGTGCGGCGCGGCAGCCAATTACTACCGGTGGGCGGCGTCCTTCCCGGACGATATCGAGATCTGGCTGATCGAACTGCCCGGTCGCGGCAAAAGCCTGGGTACGCGCGCGATCGATACGTTGTCCGAACTGATCGACTTTCTGCGGGCCCTCCGCCCGCTGCTGCCGCGCGACTACTCGGTGTTCGGCCACAGCATGGGGGCGCTGATCGCGTACTGTTTCGCGCGCGACATGGCGCAACTGGGGCATCCGCCCGTCTGGCTCGGTGCGTCCGGCACGGATGCGCCGTTCTACCCGCATCGCCACGTGCCGCTTGATGGTGCACCGGTGCATCGTCGCGACGACGCGGACATCGTCGACTATGTCGTGTCGCTCGGCGGCACGCCGCGCGAAGTGGCCGAGCACGACGCGCTGCGGGCGATGCTGCTGAAGCTGGCCAAGGCGGATTTCCGCGTGATCGAGACGTGCTTCCCGCTGCCGTCCGCAACGGCGCTGCCCTGCCCCGTCACGGTCTTCTCGGGCCGCGACGACACGTTGCTGAGCCCCGCCGGGCAGCGTGACTGGTTGCGCGCGTCACAGCACACGGTCACCTTCCACGCATTCGACGGCGGGCACTTCTATCTATTGGAAAACCCCGCCGCCGTTCAGCACGCGATCGGCGAGGCGTTGGCCGATGCGGTGCGATGCGACACCGCCGAGGCGTCGGCCAGCCCGTGCCGCTGACGTCGACGCGCGGTGGTGCCGGCCGTCGCGCGGGCGCCCGGGCACCACGACGCTTGCATCACGCGGCGCCGTCGCGCCCCTTCGGGAACACGCCGCGGCTCATCGCGTCGAGCTGCCGGCCGATCTCCGCGCGCAATTCGGCGGAGATCTCGAGGCTGTCGAGCAGTTTCGAAATCCACAGCCCGTCGGCGGCGAGCCGGCAGATCATCAGCGTCGCGGCCTGCTCGAGCGGCACGGGGTCCGGCCGCGTCCATTCCCGCATCGGCACCGACCAGCGCGCGCGCGTGTCCTGGTCGGTAATCATCGATGCGACCAGCACGCGCAGCACATCGGTGCTCGCGACCGACTGCGACTCGTCGAGCACCGCGTGCATGTAGGCCCGCGCCACCGCGCCGGCGCCCTCGGCATCCGCCGCCACCCGCGCGGCCATCTGCGCGGCGAACCGCTCGGTCGCTTGTCCGAACAGCGCATCCAGCAGCCCCTGCTTGTTCGCGAAGTGATACTGCAGCGCGCCTTTCGTCACGCCGGCCCGCTCGGCCACCGCATCGAGCGTCAACGCGGCCACGCCGTGATGTGTCGCGATTTCCGATGCCGCCGCCAGCAACTGCGCACGCACCTGATCCGGCGCTTTTTTCCGACGCACGCCGGCGGTGGGAACGGCCGGCGCCGCTGCGGCTTCAGGCGCCCGCGCACCGGCCGTTCCAGCCGGTTCGACGGGCGCGGACGCGTCATGCGGCGCGGGTTCGAGGTGTTTTTTCATGGTGCGGATGGTAGCACCCGGCGTCTCGATATAAACATTCCGGCCGGATGGTATGATCCGCCGCATGACTACAGCCACCCCCTCCCCCTGGTCCGCGCTCGACACTGCCATCGCCCGTGGACGCGACGCCCTCGTGCGTCTCCAGCAGCCCGACGGCAGCTGGTGTTTCGAACTCGAATCCGACGCGACGATCACCGCGGAATACATCCTGATGATGCATTTCATGGACAAGATCGACGACATCCGCCAGGAGAAGATGGCGCGCTACCTGCGCGCGAACCAGCGGCTCGACACGCATGGCGGCTGGGCGCTGTACGTCGACGGCGATCCGGACGTGTCGTGCAGCGTGAAGGCGTACTTCGCGCTGAAGGCGGCCGGCGACAGCGAACATGCGCCGCACATGGTCCGCGCGCGCGCCGCGATCCTGAAGCTCGGCGGCGCGGCCCGCGCGAACGTGTTCACGCGCATCCTGCTCGCGACGTTCGGCCAGGTGCCGTGGCGGGCGACGCCGTTCATGCCGATCGAGTTCGTGCTGTTCCCGAAGTGGGTGCCGATCTCGATGTACAAGGTCGCGTACTGGGCGCGCACGACGATGGTGCCGCTGCTGGTGCTGTGCTCGCTGAAGGCGCGCGCGCGCAATCCGCGCAACGTCTCGATCCGCGAGCTGTTCGTCACGCCGCCGGACGAGGAACGCCGGTACTTCCCGCCCGCGCGCGGCATGCGCAGGCTGTTCCTCGCACTCGACCGCGCGGTGCGCCACGTCGAGCCGCTGATGCCGAAGGGCCTGCGGCAGCGCGCGATCCGCCATGCCGAGGCGTGGTGCGCGGAGCGCATGAACGGCGAGGACGGGCTCGGCGGCATTTTCCCGCCGATCGTGTATGCCAACCAGATGATGCAGGTGCTCGGCTACCCGGACGACCATCCGCTGCGGCGCGATTGCGACAACGCGCTGGAGAAGCTGCTGGTCACGCGGCCGGACGGCAGCATGTACTGCCAGCCGTGCCTGTCGCCGGTGTGGGATACCGCGTGGAGCACGATGGCGCTCGAGCAGGCGCGCGGCGTGGCGGTGGCGGAAGACGGCGCGCCGGGCGACGCACGGCGCGCACTCGACGAACGCATCGCACGCGCGTACGACTGGCTGGCCGAACGCCAGGTGAACGACCTGCGCGGCGACTGGATCGAGAACGCGCCGCCCGAGGTCCAGCCGGGCGGATGGGCATTCCAGTACGCGAACCCGTACTACCCCGACATCGACGATACGGCGGTCGTCACCGCGATGCTCGATCGCCGCGGCCGCACGCATGCCAACGCGGACGGCACGAACCCGTATGCAGCGCGCGTCGCGCGCGCGCTCGACTGGATGCGCGGGCTGCAGTCGCGCAACGGCGGCTTCGCGGCATTCGACGCCGACTGCGACCGCCTGTACCTGAACGCGATCCCGTTCGCCGACCACGGCGCGCTGCTCGATCCGCCGACCGAGGACGTGTCGGGCCGCGTGCTGCTGTGCTTCGGTGTGACGAAACGCGCGGACGAACGCGAGTCGGTCGCGCGCTGCATCGACTACGTGAAGCGCACGCAGCAGCCCGACGGCAGCTGGTGGGGCCGCTGGGGCACGAACTACATCTACGGGACGTGGAGCGTGCTGGCCGGCCTCGCGCTCGCCGGCGAGGACAAGTCGCAGCCGTATATCGCACGCGCGATCGAATGGCTGCGCTCACGGCAGCATGCGGACGGCGGCTGGGGCGAGACGAACGACAGCTACATCGACCCGAAGCTGGGCGGCACCAATGGCGGCGAGAGCACGTCGAACTTCACCGCGTGGGCGCTGCTCGCGCAGATGGCGTTCGGCGACTGCGAATCCGATTCGGTGAAGCGCGGCATCGCGTATCTGCAGTCGGTCCAGCAGGAAGACGGCTTCTGGTGGCACCGCTCGCACAATGCGCCGGGCTTTCCGCGCATCTTCTACCTGAAATATCACGGCTACACCGCGTACTTCCCGCTGTGGGCGCTCGCGCGCTACCGGCGGCTGGCGGGCGCGACGGCCGCGCGGGCGGCGGCCGCGCACGGTGCGACGGCCGTCAAGTCAGCGGCCACGGTGGTCGCCTGAGCGTTAACGTGACGGCGCAAGGCCGTCACACGAAGCCCTCTTCGACCAGCGTGCAGCCGTGCGCCGTGATCTCGTGCCGCTGGCCCGAGCCGCCGACCACGCGGCTCCAGCTCTTCGACACGAGCACGGCCGCGGCGCCGTCGGTGCGCAACGCATAGTCGAACCCGCCATACATGCCCGGCACCGCGAACCATATGCGTCCGGCCTGCGCGTCGAGTTCAAGCAGCGGTTCGAGTTCGGGCAGGCGCAGCGCGTCGACGCGCAGGTGTGCGATGCGGCCGAGCATCATCTCGTGGAAGTGGCGCTGGATGTCGCGCGGCGTTTCGGCGGGCACGAAGCGTCGCGGCTGCGGCGTCAGCAGATCGATCAGGTGCCGATGCCCGCGCTGCGCGGCGATCTCGACCGGGCGCGCGCCGTCCGCATCGCGCAGCATGCGCCACGCGCCGAGCTGCAACAGTTCGGTGACGACTTCTTTCGGCGCACCGTTGTATGCAGCCTGGTGCAGCGGGGTATAAAGCGACTGCCCGCCAAGCCGTGTCGCGTTGACGAGCGTGTGCTCTTTTGCAATGCAGTCGAGCATCGTCGCCCAGTCGCCGTTGCGCGCCGCGTCGGCCAACGCGTGCCGGCTCGCGACCTGCGCGTCGTCGAGCACATCGGCGCCCGTGATTCCATCCCATGTGATGCCCAACCGCTTTCTCCTTTCGCCTCTCGCGTATCCAGCCGGCGCGTCGTCCGCTCATCATAAGCGTTCGTCACGGCCGCGCGTTCGCGGCACGAGAAGCGGCGCCGGCAACCGCCCAACCCGCCCGCAAGTATGGAATCATGCGAACGCGCCGTCGGCGCGTTCAATTCACTTCGACTCAGGATGCCAGCCGTGCTCGACATTTCCACCATCACCGATGCCCTCGCCCCGAATGGCGAACCCGTGCAATACCGCGTGCCGCCCGAGAAGCTGCTGGCAGGCGACCCGCTGCAGACGCTCACGCCCGGTTTCACGAGCCCGTGCGGCCGCTTCTCGACCGGCATCTGGGAAAGCACGCCGGGCCGCTGGCGGGTCGCATACACCGAAGCGGAATACTGCGAGATCCTGGCAGGCACGTCGGTGATCACCGACGAGGAAGGCAACGCGAAAACCCTGCGCTCCGGCCATCGCTTCGTCATTCCGCCGGGCTTTCGCGGCACGTGGGAAGTCGTCGAGCGCACGCGAAAGATCTTCGTCGCGTACGAAACGCAGCCGACGGAGTAAGTCGCACCGGCCCCGGCGTCGGAAACGTTACCGCCGGCCGTCGAGCGCGCCGAGGATCCCGTACGCGGCCTTCACGCGGTCCTCGTTCGGATAGCTGCGGTTCGCGAGCATCACGATCGCGATCCGCTTCGACGGGACGAACGCGACATAGGTACTGAAGCCGTTGGTCGAGCCCGTCTTGTTGATCCACGTATTCGCGTTCGGCGCGAGCGGCGGCTTGATCGCGGCGGCCGGTAGCCCGTCACGCAGCATCTTCATCGAGTTGCCTTCGAGCAGCGTCGGCAGCGCGACCGGATACGGGTACTGCTCCCAGATCAGGTCCTGCGTCAGCGGCCCCGCGCGGAAATAGCCGGTGTGCGTGCGTTCGAGCGCGCGCTGCAGGCGCGGCGCGGTTTCGATCAGCCCCATGTTCGCCTGCACGAAGCGCAGCAGGTCGGCCGCCGTGGTCCGCACGCCGTAGGCCGGCTGCCACAGCATGCCGCCCGTCATCCGGATCGGCTTGCCTTCCTGCGTATAGCCCTGCGCATAGTCGGCCTGGCGCGCGTCGGGCACGTTGATGTACGTGTGCGTCATCCCGAGCGCGGGAAAGAGCCGCTGCTCCATCAGCACCGCGAAATCCTTGTGCATCGCCTTCGCGGTGAGCCACCCGAGCATGCCGACCGACACGTTCGAATACGTACGGTACGTACCCGGCGCGTGCGCGGGCCGCCACGCGCCGAGATAGCGGATCAGGCCCGCGTCGTCGCGGATGCTGTCCGGCACCTGCACGGGCATGCCGCCGGACGTGTGCGTGCCGAGATCGCGCAGCGTCACGACACCGAACGGCTTGCCCTGCAGCGCGGGAAGGTATTTGCCCACCGGGTCGGCCAGCGACAGCTCGCCGCCCTCCTGCGCGTCGGCCGCGAGTGTCGCGGTCAGCGTCTTGCTGACGGAGCCGATTTCGAACAGCGTATCGCCGGTGACGGGCTTGCCCGATCGCGTCGACATCACGCCGTAGTCGAACACGTAGGGCTTGCCGTCGGCGACGATGCCGATCGCCATGCCGGGAATCGCGTACTGCTTCATCAGCGGCGCGATGTGGCGGGTGACGGTGTCGTGGAGTTCGTCCTGGGTGACGGCGGCCGCGCGGCCGGCCGTGGCGGTGGCGCACGCGGCGACGAACAGGGTCGCGGCGAAGCGTGTCGCGTTGAATCGCATGGTTGCGGTTCCTTTGATTTCTGATGGTTGCGTGGACAACTGATCCGGCCGTGCCGTGCGGTAGTCGCAGTGGCCGGCCTGCCGAAGCAGGACTATCCCCTGTCGATCCGCCGCCAACAATCGACGATATGTTGCGCGAGACTAAAGAAAATCTTATGAGATACGCGAAGGACTGCTTTGGCGTGATGCCATTGCCGAACCGCTCGTCGTTTTGCCGGAAAAACCTGTCGGTTTTAACAGCATGCAATCCGGCGGACGAATCGCACCGCATCGAAAATCGGTGAAAAAGAGATAAGTCTTGTCAGATCCCGATGCACTGGCGCATCGCGCGATTGATTCACCCGCGCGGATCGCAGTAGACTCGCGAAAGCAAAAAATAAGATCCATCCTGAGAGAACCAATGAATCGCCATTCGCTGATCGCCTGCTCCCGCGTCATGGGCTGTCGCCCGGTCGCGTGATTTTCACGCATCGATCGCTCCGCAGCGGGTACACGCCACGCCGCCGCGCGCCACGTGCGCGCCCGTTCGCTGCATCGCCCGCCAGCCGAAAGAACCGCCAGGGTCCCGCGCGCAAGGCCCGCGCACGCCCTGCCTGACCGGAGAGCAACCCCGTGACCGAAACCGTGGCCGCGTCCGCCTATCGGCCGCGCGATGTCGTCAATGCGCCCGACATCAAGGCGGCCATCTCCCGCCGCAGCGCCGAGCGCGGCGATCCGGCCGACATCCGCGCGTGGCTCGGCAACCACTTCTTCCGCTGGGTCGTCGGCGCGTTCGAGCAGGCGCAGCCGCTCGATTCGCTTGCCGACTACCGCGCGCTCGCCGGCGCCGACCGGCCGGCGCCCGACTGGCTCGTGCGCCGGTTCCGTCCGCAACCGGCCTCCGGCGCGGCGGCCGATCCAGCGCCGCTGCCGGCCGTCGAACCCAAGCCGCTCTACTTCATCGATCCCGAGCACATGCTGCTGACCGACCGCGAGCGCGTGCTGGTCGAATTCCTGCGCTCGCGCGCCGGCACGCGGCTCGCGCAGAAGCTGCAGCGCATCACGTGCACCATGGCGCTCGACATGTGGGAGCGCGAGCACCAGCGCATGCAGGCGCGTCGCGACAAGGGCTGGGTGCCGAGCAGCGGCCTCGCGCTGCGTGAGGTGCTGCGCACGCCGAACGGGATCGTGTTCGAATTCGCGGGCGACCACGTGGCGCTGCGCGAGGAACTCGCCTACGAGTCGTACTACATGCAGCACTGCCTGGGCCAGTTCGCGGATCGCCGCCGGCTGCGCGGCGGCTACGGCGAACAGTACGCGCAAGCCGCGCAGGAGGGCCGGCTGCGCCTGTTCACGCTGCGCGGCGCGGGCAACCAGCCGCACGTGACGATCAGCCTGCAGGTGACCGGCAACGGCCTGCGCATCGACCAGATCAAGGGCAAGCAGAACCGCCATCCGGTGCGCCGCTACGCCGACGACGTCCGCCAGTTCCTGCGCGCGCTCGCGCCGCGCGGCGAACGGCATCCCGATTGCGAAGGCATGGGGCTCGTGTTCGAACCGGACACGCCGGGCGCGGGCACCGGCAAATGGACCTTCGTCACCGACGTGCGCTCGCCCGACCATCTGCTGAGCGTGATGAGCGAGAACTTCCACCTGATCGAGCATTTCCCGCAGCCGCCGGCGGTACTCCAATGGCTGTTGCTGCGCAACGCGCCCCATGCGCTTGGCCAGCTTCGGCAAATCGATCCGGCCGTTGCAGCGGCCGCGCGCCACGCATTGCCGGCCGATGCGCTGCCGGCCGCGCAAACGCCCGGCGACGCACCACCGGCAACCACCGCGTTCGAGATCGAAGGCATCGCGATCGATCCCGCGCTGTGCGCGACGTTCGCGTTGGCTGCGCCGGCAGACGGGAGCGCGCCATGCTGAAATGGCTGATCGGCGCAGCCGTGCTGTGGGCCGTGTGGTACGTGTGGCGGTCGGTCCGGGTCGCGGCGCGGATGGTGCGCGAAGTCGACGCCGACCAGGTCGCGGGCGCCGACGCCGCGGTCACGGTCCGGCAGACCGCCGCCGTCAAGCTCGCCCAATCACTGGCCGAGCAGGCGCCACCGAACCGCCGCCGCTGGTCGCTTGCACTCGCCGACATCCTGCTGATCCGCAACGGGCTGCGCTGCGATTGCGACGCGCTCGTGTACGCACTGCCCGACGCGCAGCGCGACAAGCTCGCCGCCCAGCTGCGGCGCGAGCTCGACCTGCCGGCCGACCTGCCCGAGTGGCAGGTCGTGCAGCGCGTGCCGGCCATCCTCGCCGGCTGGATACGCGGCGTCGGCCGCTCGCACGAAGGCTTCTACGAACAGCTCGCCGCCGAAGGCCGCGTGCGCGATGCGCTGGCGTTCGATTGCGCGCGCACCGCGTTTCTCGTGCGCTGCATCGCATTGCTCGGCTGGGCGTCCGAACAGCATGCGTGGGTGGTATTGCTGCTCAATGCCCAGCGCGCGCAGGACAGCTTCGACAGCTGGGAAGACTTCGGGCTCGCGTATGCACGCGCGCGCCAGCACTGGCTGCGCGGCAGCGGCCAGGACGGCCCCGCGTCGTCGCGCGCGACCCAGGAAGTGCGCGAGCACCTGCGCAATCCGTCCGGAAACTGGCTTTCGCTGCCGTGGAAGCGCTACCGCATCTTCGATCCCCAACCCGTTTCGTCATGACCGCCGACACCGACATGTCCTCCGTTCCCGCCGACCTGATTCCGCCCGCGAAGTCCCGCTGGTTCATCTGCGACGTCGACGCGCTGCTGCGCGCAGGCGAGTTTGCCGCGCTCGACACGCAGCTCGATGCCGCGCTCGCCGCGAGCTTCACCGACCGCACCGCCGAAGCGCAGTACGTCGACGCACTGCCCGCCGACGTGCAACCCTGCATCGAAGCCGGCGCGGAAGGCCTCGCGCGCCTGCGCGCATGGCAGGCCGCGAGTCCACGCTCCGCCCATGCGTGGCTGTGCGAAGCGCACTACTGGCACCACTGGGCGTACGAGTATCGCGGCGGTGGCTGGGCCGAGACGGTGACCGAAGCCGGCTGGATCGGCGCGCATGCGTGCGCGGCGCTGACGATCGTCGCCGCGCTGCGCGCGCTGGTGCTTGCGCCGACGATGTGGAGCGCGCCGAAGGTGATCTTCACGAGCGTGTCGTCGTTCGGCGAGCCCGAGTGGCTCACGCAGCTCGTACGCGAGCGCCGCTGGCCCGTCACCGAACTGCACCTGAACGTCGGCGCCGAAGACGCAGCCACGCGCGCCGAACTGCAGCGCATGCTCGCGCGCTCGGGATTGAATCCCGACGAGCCGGTCGCCTGCCCGGCGGAATTTCCCGACGCGCTGCCCGGCCCCGTCCAGGGCAAGAAGCTGCGCAAGGAAAAGTGGTACTGGATGGAGGCGACGCTGCACATCCACCCGACCCAGTACTTCTCGATGCGCACGTTCATCTGGTACATGCAGCCGCGCTGGGGCGGCTCGCACGATCACGTCCGCGCCTTCATCGATTCCGATGCGTGCGCGCACCTCGACGCGGTCGAGAAGGACCGGCTGCGCCACGAGATCTGGCGCGACGAGTATTACGGCGAGACGCTGGATTCGGATGACGACGACGACACCGTACGCCGCGCGATGGCCGCGACGCTCGCCCGCGCGAACGCCGCGCTGCATCCGTATCACCGCTGGGAGACGCTGCACTGGCTCGCGCGCAGCCATTTCATGCGCAACGAAGACGAACAGGCATACGCCCGCCTGCAGGAAGCCGAACGCAACGAGCCGATCGACGACAACCGCGCGATGGCGATGGGTTTGCGGCTGACGCTCGCCCTCGATCCGCATGGCGACTGGCTGACCGGCGCGATCCAGCGTGCGTCGGACGCACGCGCCTGCACGGCGGCGATGATCCTGCGCGGCTACGCGCATCGCACCGGCACGTTCGGCTTCGCCCAGGACGACGCGCGCGGCGCTGCATGGCTGGAAGCCGCGCGCCTGAACGAGCCCGGCTCGCTCGCATGGAACCAGCTCGCCACCGCGATGGAGGATGGAAACCGGCGCCCGGCCGATGCCTTTGCAATCTGCCAGCTCGGCTACGAGGCGGGCGGAAATTCATGCGGCTACCTGCTCGGCTGCTTCTACAGGGACGGCACGCATGTCGAGGCCGACCCGTACCGCGCCGCCCACTTCTTCCGCGAGTCGATGGAGGCCGGCGGCAACGTGGCCGCTTATAAACTGGGATACACGTACCACCACATCGGCCAGACCAGCACGGATCGGGCCGAACGCGCGCGCATGCAGGTCGAGGCCGTCGAGGCCGCGCGCAAGGCGCACGAGATGGGGCATACGGATGCGCTCGAGAGCATGCTGATGTTCATCAGCGACATCGAGGATCATGCGTCGCGTCATCGCTATCTCGACGAACTGCGCCAGCATGCCGAAGCGGGCCATCCGGCCGCGATGGCCACGCTGTCGTTCTGCCTCGCCGACATCGGCGACAAGTCGCTCTACGACTATCGCGAAGGGGTGCGCTGGATCATGGGCGCCCAGGCGATCGCACCGGACGACGAGTTCGTGCGCACCATCACGCGCATCAGCTACGAGGACGGCATGCTCTCGAGGCTGCGGTTCAAGATGCAGCGCAAGCAGATCAAGGCGCACGAGATTCCCGGCGCCGACAACGCGATGGTCTGAACCCCGGGCGGCAAATGCGCGCGCTCGCGGCCGGGCCGCGCGCGCCGTCCGAATCTCGGCCGGACGGTCAGCCCGTGGTCGTCCCGCGCATTACCCCGGCAGCCGGTCGAGAAACGCCAGCATCGCCGCGTTGAACCGCTCGGGCCGCTGCAGCGGCGCGAAATGGCTCACGCCGGGCAGGATCGTCAGCGTCGCGCCCGGAATCGTGCGCGCCAGATACGCCGCGTGCTCGGGCCGGATGAATTCGTCGTGCTCGCCCAGCACGATCGTCACCGGCACGGCGATCGCCGCGAGATCCTGCGCGCGGTAATCCGGTTGCGTGCGCATCATTTCGCTGACCGCCGCGACGAAGGCGTCGAACTGGTCCGGCGTCGCGGACAGTGCTGCGTAGTCCTTGCGGTGCCGCGCGAAGCAGCGGTCGAGCAGCGGGCTCGGCACGATCTCCTTCGTCCCGCCCGGGTCCATGTTGCACGCGAAGAAGAACACGCCGGCCGCCCGTTCCGGCGCGCGATCGGCCAGCACGAGCGCGATGCACGCGCCGTCGCTCCAGCCGACGAAGCGCGCACGATCGACGTGCAGCGCGTCGAGGACCGCCAGCACGTCCGAGGCCATGCGTTCGTAGGAATAGGGTTTGTCGTCGCGCGTGCTGCGGCCGTGGCCGCGGCTGTCGATCACGATCGCGCGGTAGCCGGCCGCGAGCAGCGCCGGCACCTGGTTGCCCCAGTTGCCGCCGTGGCCGAGGCCGCCGTGCAGCAGCACGACCGCCGGGCCATGGCCGAACGACGCGTGCCAGATGCGCGCGCCGTCGTGTTCCAGCCATCCTTGCTCATCGGCCGCCGGCAGCGGCGTGCCGCCTTGCGACTCGAAGCGGGCGAGGTCGTCGTCGTTGAATTCCGCATGCATCGTTCAGCCGTCCTGTCGAGGGAGACGTGCTCGCGATTGTAATGCGTGCGGCCGACCCGGCCGCGACCGGTCAGGCCTGCGTCGACACCAGCCCGCCCGCCTGCGAGCCGCCCGATTTCTGGATCGCCGCCGCGAGTTGCGAGATCGCGGTCGAAAGCGCCCCCGAGATCGCGCTGGCTTGCGCGCTCAGCGACTGCTGTTCGATCGCCGCGGCCGGGTCGTCCTTCGCGCGCTGGCTCGCGCTCGCGATCTGCTGCTCCAGTGCCGCGAGCTGCTTCTGCAGCCGCTCGATCAGCGCCTTCAACTGGCTGACCGCCGGGTCGTCCGACGACGCACCCGATGCGCCGAGCGTTTCGCCCGTGGCGCCGGTCGCATCCTTCGTGCCGGCGGTGGCGGTCGCACTCGTAGCACCCGAGGTACTCGTCGCGCCATCGGTGGATGATGTTGCGGCGGGCGCGGCGGACGTCGTCGCCGCAGCGCCGGACGAAGCATTCGCGTTCAGGTTGCCGTCCGCCAGCGGCGAGCGTGTGGTCGTGGAGAAATCGATCTGCATCGTGTCGGTCCGTATGTCGGTAAGCGAATCGTGACTGGGATGAAACTGCCTTCCAACTCGTTTACGGCATTCATCACACGAAACTTGAGTAGCGGGGACGGACCGATTTAGCCGAAGATCGACCGGTTTAGCCACGAAAGGGCCAGATTGACGGCCCGGCGGCGCTGGTAAAATCGCCGCTTCGCCAGCGGGATTCGCGCGCCAATCGCCTCCGGGCACCAGCGCGCAACGCCGCCGGCCTCGACTCCCGCCCTTCCGGGCGCGGCACGCGGCACGTGCCGGCGCCGCGGTCGCGGCTGCGCGGGTCGCCTTTTTCGTCCGCCGGTGTGCCCCGCTCGCCCTGTCGCGCGGCGAGCGCCATGCGACGCGCACGCACTTCATCACGTATTCGAGGAACACACGATGGCCCGCATCGGCGCCTTCTGCATCACGACGTGGCTTGCCGCCGCGATTCTCTACTTCGGCCAGCACTCCGTCGCGATGATCGTATTGAGCGGTGTCGTCGTATTCGGCGGGTTCGATCTGCTGCGTCCGTAAGCGCGCCGGCTCGACACGTTTCCCGATCCGTCACGGCGAGCCCGCCTGAAGCCAACGCCGCGGGCTTTCGACCCGGCGCGTCACCGGCTCGCTCCCGCTTGTGCGGATTCACGCAACCCACCCCTCCGTCAGCAGGCCGCGAACGTCGGCACCGCCGGCGCGACCGCCAGCGCGCGCTCGTTGAACACGACCGGCACGCCGCCGAGCCCCAGCCGGCAGTTCGGGCGATCGAGCCGCCACCCGTCGACGCGCAGCGCGACGCGCGACACCGGCGCGCCGCCCGCATGCGGCAGGTCGATCGTGATCTGCCGCTTCCCGCCGGGTATCAGGTTCAGGTAGTTGTCGCTGTAGAACGCCGGCAGCACGCGCGCGCCGGTCGACGGATCGAATAACCGGCGAGTGCTGCGCTGTAAGACAGGAATTTCCGGCGCGATGTCGATTGCATGGTGTCGTTCTCCCGGATGGCGTTGTGTCGACGGGCGCGCAGGGCGGCCCCTGCGCGTCGTGCCCGCGTGGGTTTATCGCGCGCCGGCCTGGCGCATGCGCATCGCCGCTGACGACTCGCCGGCCGTCATCTGCGTGTAGTCCGCGTTCGGCCCGGACGGCGGCGTCAGGTTGTCGGCGGCCGCCCATTGCGTCGGCGTCGCGGACAGCGCGTAGCGCATCGTGCCGCCATTGGCGATCTTGCCCAGCGGCAGCCATGACCCCGCGTAGTCCGCGCCATTGACCTTCAGCGACTGGACATACGCGAACGACGGGCGCCCCGCGCTGTCCATCGCGACCTGCTTGTCGCTTTCGAGCCGCAGCGTCTTGCCGTTGCCGAACCAGACGGTGATCCCGCTGAACTGCGGCGTGGACAGTGCCAGCCCCGCCTCCGACGGAATGACCGGGAACATCCCGAGCGCCGCCCACACGTACCAGCTCGACGTCGCGCCCATGTCGTCGTTGCCCGGCAGCCCGTCGCGGGCCGTCGTGAACGCCTTCGACATGATGATCGGGAGAACGTACTGTGCGCCGCTCGGCTGCCCGGCCCAGTTGTACCCCCACGGCGACTGGAACGACGGTTCGTTGCCGATGTACAGGGTGTTCGACGATTCGCCGCCGTTCAGGCTGCTGGAGGACGGCACGGTCGAGAACGGCGTCGTGATCGCGAACAGGTTGTTCAGCCGCGTGACGGCCGCCTGCTTGCCGCCGATCGCATCGATCAGCGCGCTCCAGTCCTGCGCGAAGGTCCAGAAATAGTTCGGTTCCGTCGATTCGTGGAACGCGCCCTGCACGAGCGTGCCCAGCGTGCCGGGCGCCGAGCCGGCCGGCGGCGCGTTGCGCGCGGCGATCACCTTGTTCGTGTAGTCGAAGATGTTGCGCCACCACCCGGCGCGCGTGTAAAGCGTGCCGATGTTGTCGGTCGTCACGCCGACCGACGGCGCGTTCAGCACGCTGGCGGGCAGCACCTGCAGGAACGCAGCCGCGGAGCGGTCGCTCAGCACGCGCTCGATGGTCGCCGACGACGAGTGACCGTCGTCGCTCTGCGACAGGTAGTGGGCCGTCAGGAAATTGGCGAGCCCCGCCGCGCTCGTGCGATCGTTGCACGCGCTGGACGGATCGAACACCGACTGCTTCGTCAGGCGGGCGGCCGACACCAGGTCGAAATCGGTCGCGCCGAACTTGTACGCGCCGGCAATCACGTTCAGCGCGTTGTCGCCCGCCATCGGCGTCGAGTCGTCGCTGCCGTCGACCCAGTGCGGGAACGCACCGCACTGCAACCCGTCGACGACGAGCGACTGCATCATGTCGCTCGACTCCTTCGGTGCGAGCAGCGCCAGCAACTGCGCCTGCGACCGGTACGTGTCCCACAGCGAGAAGCCCGTGTAGTGGTTGCCCGCGCCGCCCTGCGATCCGTCGGCACGCCGGAATGCATAGTCACTAACCTTGGCCGTCGCGCGCGGCGGAATGGTGCCGGTCTGGTCGACCGACTTCGGATAGCTGCCATCCGCGTTCCTGGGCTGGCGCATGCTGCGGAATTCGCCGTTCGTGTCGCTGTAGAGCGTCGGCGTGCCGAACACGCGATAGAGCGCGGTGTAGAACTTCGTCAGGTTCGCCTTCTGCGTCGCATTCAACGCTGCGGGCGTCGCGGCCTGGTCGATCTGGATCGTGTTGAGCCGGTCGTTCCACAAGCCGGACGCGTTCTTGCGTGCGTCGTCGAACGCGACCTTTTCACCTTCCGCTTTCAGGTTCGCCTTCGCGTTCTGGATGCTGACGGACGAGACCCCGACTTTCACGGTGACGGTCCGGTCCGCGTCGGTCAGGTCGAACTGCAGCGTCGCCGCGCCGTTGCTGGCGGTATTCACCGCGGAGGTGCCCGCCTGCTTGCGCAGCGGCTTGTCGAAGGTCGCGTAGAAATACGCGGGCGCATTCCATACGGTGCCGTACGGCGTGCAGAACGCCGGCGCCACGGCCTGCCCGCTCATCGACTTGCCGTCGCTCGCGAGCGCCAGCGCGACGTGGTTCGCGGTGACCTTCGTGCTGCCCGCATCGCTGTTGCCGTTCAGCTTCGCGTCGATCGAGAAGAAGCCCTTGTCCTTGTCCGTGTACGTGAAGCGCGCGATACCGGAGCGCGCGGTCGCGCTCAACTCCGTCACGATGCCGTTCGCGAGACGCACCTTGTAGTACCCGGGTTCGGCCGTTTCATCCGCGTAGCGGTACCCGATGCCGATCGGCCGGCCACCCGAGGCCACGGCCGTCGCCGCGTCGGTCGGCAGCATCGCGACCGTGCCCTGCCCCGGGCACCCGACACCGCTCAGGTGCGTCACGCTGAAGAAGTCGATGGTGCCGCCCGCCCCGCCCGACGACAGGTAACCGCCCGAGCCGTTGAAGTTGTAGCGCGGCGTGTTCGGCCCGAAATTCACCATCCCGAACGGCACCATCGCGCCCGGACTCACGTTGCCCGCGTAGCCTGAATCGTCGTTGACCTGCGTGCCGATCAACGGATTGACGAACTGCGTCAACGCCATGTCGGTGCGCTTCGGCGGGGCAGGCTGATCCGGCTGGGCCGGTTGCGACGGCCCCGCCGTCGGCGGGACGGTCGACGGCGCGTTTCCTGCACCGTTGCTGGCCGTCTGGACACCGTTCACGTCGTCACCGCCACACGCGGCCAGCGCCGCGCAAGCCAGTGCGGCGACGAGCAAGAGTCGTGGATTTTTCATTTTTTCGCTTAGTACCGTTAATTAAAACGATTGATCCGGCGCCGATCGTTGCCGCCGCAACCGTCGCCTCCACCGCCCCACCGCCCGGAACGTCACATGCTTCCCAGGGGCTTACAGTGCCGCAACGACTGTTTATTCACTACAGGAAGTTTCCCGAATTTTCAGTTTGTTTAACTAAACAATTCGGGGTTAAGTGGCCTTGGATACAAAGTTCCGCCCTTTGTTGCGTTGCAACGGCGGCGCACAGGAGGTGTGCTTTGACGGGCGCCCGGCGAACCCGGGCGCCGCATGAACCGACGAAACTGAACCGGTCGATGCCGTGCGCGTCAGCGCGGCAACGTCCTCAACGAAGACGGCCCGCCCGTCAGCGCGATCCGCTTGCCCGTATCGTGCAGCTTGCCGCCTTCGACCGAATAAAGCGCCAGTTGCCGTTCGACGTTGAACTGCACGATCACGTGCCGGCTGTCGGCGGTGAACACGATGCCTTGCGCGGCCTCGCCGCCGGGCAACTCGCTCACCTTCACGGCCTGGCCGTTGCGGATCTCGAACAGCAGCACCTTGCCGATCTTGTGGCGGCCCGGGTTGTCGGCCGTCAGGTTCGAGCCGTCCATCGCCTGCACGGCGATCCACTTGCCGTTCGGCGAGATCGCGACGCCTTCCGGCAGCGACGGCACCGTCAGGTACTGAACCGTGCGGAACGGCACGCGCGACACGTCGATCAGCGCGACCGAATCGGCGTCGCCCGCCAGCGTGCCCGTATAGCCCGGCAGCCCCGCGAGCCCGACGTTGCTGACGACCGCCCAGCGGTTGTCGCTCGACACGTCGATCGTGTAAGGCGCGACGCCGGTGCTCAGGCGCGACCCGCTGTCGGTCACCTTGCCGTCGTCGACGTTCAGCACCGCGATGCCCTGCTCGTCGCGCAGCGACACGAGCGCATGCTTGCCGTCATGAGTGAAGCTGATCCCGGCCAGCCGCTTCTTGCCGATCTTCAGGTTGCCGTCGAGCGCCACGTTCGTGCCGTCGATGCGCAGGATCGACACGCTGCCGTCGACGTTCGCGACCAGCGCGAGCTTGCCCGAGCGGTCGATCGCGATCCCTTGCGGATGCGTGCCGAGCTCGATGCGCGTGATCGACGGCGGCGCGGCGTCGAGATTCACGACCTGCAGGAACGTGTCGAACACGAGCTGCTTCGCGGCCGTGTCGTAGCGCGTCGGCGCGCCGACGAGCGCAAGCTTCGCGTCCGGCGTGATCGCGACGGCCTGCGGCGGCCCCTGGATGCCGTTCTCGACGTCGACCTGCAGCGCGACCTTCGGCGGGAACGTGCTGGCGTCGAGCAGCGTCAGCGTGTCGGCGGGCGGTGAAGCCAGAAAGGTGTCGCGGCCCTCGACGCGCTGGTACTTGCCGTCGTTGCCGGACACGATCCAGTCGGCGGCGTGGGCGGCAACGGCCGTCGTGGCGAGGGTCAGCGCGGCGAGCAGGCGCGCGCTGCGCGGACGAAAAGGATTCGAATGCATGTCGGTCGATTCTCCGGATCGGTTGCGGACACAATGGATGGCATCGACCCTGCTGCTCGACGGGTCGGCGCCATCGCATGATGCCCGAAAGCCGGCCAATCCGGCGTCTCGCGCCCGGTCGGTTTCCGTCACGTCGTCCGGCGCGCGCCGGACGACGACCACTCGCCCACCTCGTCGAGCGGATACACGGGCCGCGCCAGCCGCTCGTAACGGAACAGCCCGTAGTCCGAACCCGTCACGCCGCGGCTGTCGCACTCGGCCAGCGCGGCCGCGATCGGCACGAACACCGGCCGGCAATACATCCGCGACTTCAGCAGCAGGAAGCGCGCGCGGCGCGGATCGACGCCGACGCTCTCGAACACGCCGAGATCCCACGGCTCCTGCGTCCGCTCGGTGATGACGAGCGTGGCCGCGCCGATGTCGAGCACGGCCGTGCGGCCCATGTATGCGCGCTGGCCCGTGTAGGTGGGCCCCGTGATCACGTATTCGCCGTCGGTGAGCGCGCGCACGACGCCGGTCGCGCGAAACGGCTCGCGCCGCACGCCGCCGTGCGACGGCAGGCGGTTGCCGACCGATACCGTGACGGTCGCGCCAACACCCGCGTCGATCAGCGCCGCGACGGCCTGCGGGTCGCACAACGGCCCGCTGACGATCCCGTCGAGCCCGTGCGCGAGCGCGGCCTCGAGCAGGTCCATCGTGTCGCACGGCCCGCCGGACATGCAGTTGTCGCCGTGATCGAGCATCAACACCGGGCGATCCGCGCCGCGTGCGAGCGCTGCAGCCTGCGCCACCGATTCGGCGAGCGGCGCGCTGCGATAGACGAAATCGTCTCGCGCGTCCCAGATCTGCCGCGCGATGCGCTCGGCCACCGCGTCGGCGGCGGCCCGGTCGCCATCGGCCACCACCACCACGCTGATGCACGGCGCGGGAATGTCCGCGAGCGAGAAGCCGGGCAGCACCGATACCGCAAGCATCCCGTCGGCCTCGGCGGCGCGCGCGGCCTCCACCGCGCGTTGCATTGCACCTTCCGCGCTCGCGCTGAGCAGCGTCGACGTCATCAGCGGCGGCTGCCGCCACGCGAGCACGGGCCGCGCACGGCCGTGGAGCCGGTCGAGCAGCACGCGCGCCGCATGCTCGCCCGTCTCGTACATATCGACGTGCGGGTAAGTCTTGAAGCTGACGATCACGTCCGCGTGATCGATCATCTTCTGCGTGACGTTCGCATGCAGGTCGAGCGCGACCGCGATCGGCGCGTTGGGTAGCGCCGCGCGCACGCGCTCGAGCAGGTCGCCCTCGCCGTCCGCGCTCTGCTCGGCGACCATCGCGCCGTGCAGGTCGAGCATCACCGCGTCGCAGCCGGGCGCCGCCGCGACGATCGCGTCGCAGATCGCCGCATACGCGTCGGCCGCGACCGGCCCGCTCGGGTTCGCGGCCGCCGATACGGGCGTCACGATCTCGGCCCCCTCACGTTCGGCCGCGTCGAGGAACGCGGCCATCGCGGTGCGCATCCCGCGATTCGCGCGATAGGCGTCGTCGCCCCAGTCGGGGCCGTTGCGGCCGAACGCGGCGAGCGGCGTCGGCACCGGCGAGAACGTGTTGGTCTCGTGGTTCATCCGGGCGATCAGGATCTTCATCGTGCGCGGCCCTCCGCGATCCCGGCGGCACCGAGCATCGCGTGCAGCAACACGTTGCAGCCGGCTTCCAGGTGGACCGGATCGGCGTCTTCGATCTCGTTGTGGCTGATTCCGTCCTTGCACGGCACGAAGATCATCGCGGTCGGCGCCACGCGCGCGAGATACACGGCGTCGTGGCCTGCGCCGCTGATCACGTTCATCGACGACAGCCCGAGCGCGTGCGCGCCCGCACGAACCTGCTCGACCAGCGCCGGATCGAACGGCTGCGGCGGGAAGCACACCACAGCCGCGATGTCGATCTGCATTCCGGCTGCCGCCCCCAGGTTGGCACATGTCGCGCGCAATTCCGCATCCATCTCCGCCAGCGTCGCGTCGTCGGCTGCGCGCAGGTCGACGGTCAGCGTCACGCGGCCCGGAATCACGTTGCGCGAATTCGGGTACACGTCGACCCAGCCGACCGTGCCGCGTCCATGCGGCGGATGCGCGCACGCGATGTCGTTCACCTTGCGCACGAGATCGGACGCGACGAGCAGCGCGTCACGCCGCAGCGCCATCGGCGTCGGGCCGGCGTGCGCCTCCATGCCGTGCACGGTCACGTCATACCAGCGCTGCCCGAGCGCGCCCTCGACCACGCCGATCGTCGTGTCGTGCGCCTCCAGCACCGGGCCCTGCTCGATATGCGCTTCGAAATACGCGCCAACCGGATGCGCGCCGCGCCCGTCGTTCGCATCACCCGCATAGCCGATCGCGGCCAGCGCGTCGCGCACCGACACGCCGTCGCGGTCGCATTGCGCGAGCGCATGGTCGAGCGTGAACGCGCCCGCGAACACGCCGGAACCCATCATCACGGGCACGAAGCGCGACCCTTCCTCGTTGGTCCACACCGCGACCTCGAGCGGCGCCCGCGTGCGCACGCCCGCATCGTCGAGCGTGCGCAGCACTTCGAGGCCCGCGAGCACGCCGTAGTTGCCGTCGAACTTGCCGCCGGTCGGCTGCGTGTCGATGTGGCTGCCCGTCGTCACGGGCGGCAGGTCGTCGCATTCGCCCGCGCGCCGCGCGAAGATGTTGCCGATCGCGTCGACGCGTACCGTGCAGCCGATTTCCTTCGCCCACGCGGCGAACAGGTCGCGTGCCTCGCGATCGAGGTCGGTGAGCGCGAGGCGGCACACGCCCCCTTTGTCGGTCGCGCCGATCCGCGCGAGACGCATCAGGCTGTCCCACAGCCGCGCGCCGTCGACGCGCAAGCCGGACGCCGCGACGCCCGGTGTCGAATCCTGAACTTGCATCGATGGAATTCCTCGCAATGAAAGGGCGCGGCGCCTACGCGACGCCGACACCCAGGTAACGGTCCTTCACCTCGTGATCGGCCGCGAACGCCGCGTTGCTGCCTTCGTAGACGATCACGCCCTGCTCGATCACGAAGTGGCGGTCGGCGAGCTGCGTGCACACTTCGAGGTTCTGTTCGACGAGCAGGATCGCGACGCCGGCCGCCTTGATCTGCTTCAGCTGCTCGACGATCTCCTCGACGATCACCGGCGCGAGCCCTTCGACCGGCTCGTCGAGCATCAAGAGCCGCGGGTGGTTCATCAGCGCGCGGCCGATCGCGAGCATCTGCTGCTCGCCGCCCGACAACTGCGCACCGCCGTTGCGGCGGCGCTCCTTCAGGCGCGGGAAGATCCGGTAGATGTCGTCGAGCTGCCACGGTGAATCGCGGCGCGCACCGAGCCGCAGGTTCTCCTCGACCGACAGCAGGCGGAAAATGCCGCGATGCTCCGGCACGAAGCACAGGCCGCGCGCGGCGATCCGGTGCGCGGGCTGCCCGGACACCGGCCGGCCCGCGAACGTCACCGTGCCGCCGGTCGGCGCGACGACGCCCGCGATCGTCTTGAGCGTCGTCGACTTGCCCGCGCCGTTGCGGCCGAGCAGCGTCACCGTCTCGCCTTCGTTCACGTTCAGCGAAATGCCCTGCAGGATGTGGCTCTTGCCGTAGCAGGCATGAACTTCCTTCACGTCGAGCATCATGCGCGGCCTCCCGTGATCATGTTGCCGAGATACGCGCTGCGCACGCGCGCGTCGCCGCGAATCGCGTCCGGCTTGCCTTCGACCAGCACACGGCCCTGCTGCATCACCGTGATCGTGTCCGAGATGTCCATCACGATGCCCATGTTGTGTTCGATCAGCACGACCGTGTAGTCGTCGCGCAGGCCGCGGATCAGCGCCTTCATGTCGTCGAGATCGTCGATCCCCATGCCCGACGTCGGCTCGTCGAGAAAGATCGCGCGCGGTCGCGCCGCCAGCGCCATCCCGACCTCGAGCCGGCGCTGCTGGCCGTGCGACAGCACGCCGGCCGCCGTATCGGCGAAGCGCTGCAGGCCGAGCCGCTCGAGCACGTCGTCGACGATGCCGTCGTGCGCAAGCGCACCGCGCGGCGGCGCCCACGGATTCAGCGCGCGCCGCGATTCGACGCCCTGCGCGGCGACGCGCAGGTTCTCGCGCACGCTCAGGTTCGGAAACAGGCTCGTCACCTGGAACGAGCGCGCGATGCCGCGCCGCACGCGCTTGTGATCGGGTTCGCGCGACACGTCGTGACCGTCGAACAGGATCGAGCCCGACGTGATCGGCAGCGTGCCCGTCAACGTATGGAACAGTGTCGTCTTGCCGGCGCCGTTCGGCCCGATCACCGAATGCACGGTGCGCGGCATGATCCGCAGATCGACGCCGCCCAGCGCCGTGAACTTGCCGTAGCGCTTGACGATGCCGCGCGCCTCGAGAATCGCTTCGCTCATTGCCGCTCCCCGGTCGTCGTCGCCGTGCGTCCGCCGCGCCGCAGCGACGCCGCGACGCGTTCACCCAATCCCCACAACCCGCGCTGCATGAACAGGCTGACCGCGATCAGCACGAGGCCGAGCAGCAGCAGCCAGCGCGGCCACAGCGTCGACAGCCAGTCCGCGAACAGCACGTAGAATGCCGCGCCGAGCACCGACGCGAACAGGTTGCCCGTGCCGCCGATCACCGTCATCACGAGGATCATCTCGCTCGTGTGATAGTCGATGTTCGACAGCGGCGCGATGCCCGTCATCAACGCGTGCAGCGCACCGGCGAACCCCGTGACCGCGCCCGACAGCACGAACGCCGCAAGCTTGAAGCGCTTCACGTCGTAGCCGGCCGCCGCCGCGCGCGCCTCGTTGTCGCGGATCGCGAGCAGCGTGCGGCCGAACACGGAGCGCGACACGCGCAACAGCAGCCAGAACACCGCGACGAACAGCACCGCGACGAAGCCGTAGTAGCGCCACGGCGAATCGAGCGAAACGAGCGGATGCCCGAACAGCGACAGCGCGGGGCGCGGGATATCGAGCAGCCCGTTGTCGCCGCCCGTGACGTTCGGCGTCGTGTAGGCGAGAAAGTAGAACAGCTGCCCGAACGCGAGCGTCAGCATCACGAAATAAGTGCCGCGCTGCCGGATCGAGAACCAGCCGACGAGCGCGGCCGCGGCGGCACCGAGCACGGTGGCTGCAACCAGCGCGGCAGTCACCGATGCGACGCCGTGCGTCAGCACCAGCCCCGCCGCATAGCTGCCGAGCCCGAAGAAGATGCCCTGCCCGAACGACAGCAGCCCCGTGTAGCCGAGCAGCAGGTTGCAGCCGAGCGCGGCGAGCGCGAACACCAGCACCTCGGTCGCGAGCGAGCCCGAGCTCAGCGCAACCGGCAGCGCGCACACGACGGCCACCGCGAGCCAGCCTTCCGGCCGCTGCCATGCGCCGCGCCACGGCTGCGGGCGTGACGAGGCCGCCGTCCCGGGCGGCAGCGGTTTCGACGATTCGATCATGCGGCCCTCCCCAGCAACCCGTTCGGACGCAACAGCAGCACGGCCGCCATCGCAACATAGATCATCAGCCGTGCCCCTTCCGGCCACAGCGTGCTCATCAGGCTCTGCACGATGCCGACCAGCAGCCCGCCGACCAGCGCCCCGAGAAAATTCCCCATCCCGCCGACGACGACCACGACGAACGCGACGCCGAGCGCCTCGATGCCCATGAACGGATCGACGCCGCGGATCGGTGCGGCAAGCACGCCCGCGAGCGCGGCCGTCGCCGCGCCGAGCGCGAACACGAGGCTGAACACGCGTGTCACGTTGATGCCGAGCAGCGACACCATCTCCGACGATTCGCTGCCCGCGCGCACCGTGCTGCCGAGCCGCGTGCCTTCGAGCACCCACCACAGCAGCGCGGCGAGTACGGCCGTGAACGCGATCACGAACAGCCGGTATTTCGGGTAGACGAAGCCGCCCCAGATCACGACGCCGTTCAGCGCGTCGGGCGGCGGCACGTTGTCGCCGAGCGGGCCCCACGCGAGGATCGCGCACTCCTGCAGCACGAGCGCGAGCCCGACCGTCGCGAGGATGTGGAATTCGTGCTGCTGCGCGTACACATGACGCAGCACGAGCTTTTCGACGCTCCACGCGAACGCGCCGACGACGAGCGGCACGACCGCGAGCGCGACCCAGAAATTCGCCGACCATTGCAGCGCCTGGTAGCAGAGATACGCACCGAGCAGGTAGAACGCGCCGTGAGCGAAGTTCACGAAGCGCAGCAGGCCGAACACGATCGACAGGCCGACGGCGAGCAGGAAATACAGCATGCCCACGCCGATGCCGTTGACGATCTGCAGCAGATAGACGTTCATGGCTTCCGTGTCAGAAAGGAAGGTAACGGACGTCCGCGGCGCGTAACGGCCGCGGACGCGTGCACTGCGTCACGCGAGCTTGCAGCCCGTCTTGTCGACCGGCAGGAACGACTGGCCCGAGCTGACGATGTCGGCGTAGTCGTCCGCGTTCTTCATCCGGCTCTTCGGCTTGCCCTTCAGCAGGTAGTAGTTCTTCAGCACCTGGTGGTCGCCCTTGCGGATTTCCTCCGGGCCGGTGAGGCCGTCGTACTTCATGCCCTCCATCGCCGCGACCACCTTCTTCGGATCGGCGCTGCCGGCTTTCACCATCGCGTCGACCAGGATCTTCGAGCAGATATAGGAACCCGCGAGGCTGTAGTTCGGGTTCGCCTTGAACGTGGCGTTCGCGCGCTTCACGAGATCGCGGTTCAGCGGCGAATCGATGCCGTGCCAGTACTGCGCGCCGAAATACACGCCGTCGCAGATGTCGGGCCCGAGCGCCTCGAACTGCTCGAGGCCCGACGCCCAGGCGAGCAGGATCGTGCAGTTGCGCTTCATCCCGAAGCTGACGGCCTGGCGCAGCGTGTCCGACGACTGCGAGCCGAAGTTCAGGATCAGCAGCACGTCCGGCTGCGCGGCCGCCGCGTTCGTCAGGTAGCCGCTGAACTCCTTCTCGGCGAGCGAGTGGTAGCTGTTGCCGACATGCTCGATGCCCTTTTCCTTGAAGATCGCCTTCGCGGCCGACAGCAGGCCGTCGCCGAACACGTATTGCGGCGTGATCGTGTACCAGCGCTTCGCCTTCGGCAGCATCTGGGTCAACGGGCGCACCGTCTGCTCGATCGCGCCGAAGGTCGGCACCGACCAGCGGAACGTCGCGGCATTGCAATCCTTGCCGGTGATCTCGTCCGCGCCGGCCGTCGTGATGAACACGCCGCCCGCCTTCTGGACTTCCTTGCCCATCGCCAGCGACTCGGACGACAGGATGCCGCCCGCGAAGAAACGCACGCCCTTCTGCTGCGCGATCTCCTGCACGCGCCGCACGGCGGTCGCGGGCTTGCCCTCGGTGTCGAGCGCCGTGTAGGCGAGCGGCGCGCCGAGCACCTTGCCGTACTGCTGGACGACGAGCTGCATGCCGAGATCGGCGTACTTGCCGTTGGCCGCGAACGGCCCCGACATCGGCACCGGGCATGCGAGCTGGATGGACGAACCCTGCGCGAACGCGGCTCGGGACGACATGCTGCCGAGCGCACCCGGCACGGCCGACAGCGCGGCCAGTTTCAACAGTTCTCGGCGATTCAAGTTGACGCTCCTGATAAAGGGGGACACACGCGATGCGACCGACTGCCAAACCGTGCCCACGCCCTGCAGGATGCGCGCCGCCGGTTGATCCTATTTATCATGATAAATAGAATGAACCTGATGCTAGAGTTGATCAAAATTGGTGTCAATCAGGCAAAATTCCGTACCCGCGCCGGCACGGATCGTCGACGATGACGCGGCGCGCAGTCAGACAAAGGAGTCGTGAAGATGGTCATGGACCGAGCCAGGGCGGGCCTCGCGGTCGAAATCAAGCAGCCGAAGCGGGCCGACCTCGTCGCCGAGGAGATCAAGCGGCTGATCACCGAGAAGGACCTGAAGCCGGGCGATCGCCTGCCGCGCGAGGCCGAGCTGCAGCAGCTCTATGCGGTGAGCAAGAGTACGATCCGCGAGGCGCTGAAGTCGCTCGAGGTGCAAGGGCTGATCAAGGTCACCACGGGGCCGTCCGGCGGCGGGATGGTCGTCGAGGTGCCGCTCGACCGCACGCTGCAGCTCCTGCAGAACTACCTGTTCTTCAAGGACGTGACGATCGACGACATCTACACCGTGCGCAAGCTGCTCGAACCCGAGCTGGCGGCCGGTGCCGTGCCGCATCTGAGCGAGCGCGACTTCGCGGCGCTGGAGGCGAACATCGCGTGCTGCGACGGCGCGTCGGGCGTGCACGACCGCGGGCACATGCTGCGCCAGCGCCAGGAGGACACGACGTTCCACGACATCCTTGCGGCCGCGAACCCGAACCCGTTCCTGCGCTTCAGCTGCGAGCTGATCAACGAGATGATCCGGCAGCTGATCGAGTTCCGGAACGATACGCCGCTCGTGGAGCACAAGCGCTTCGGCGAAGCGAACGTGTCGATCCACAAGGCGATCCTGCAGGCCGCGCGCGAGCGCGACGCCGAGCGCGTCCGGGCGCTGATGGTCGAGCACATGACCGAGGCGCCCAAGCATGTGAAGCGGATGAAGGGCAAGCTGCGCGGGCGGTTGATCCTCGATTCCGAGATCCGCCGGCGGGCCGCCGCGCCCGTTGCGGGATCCGATGCGGGCGCAACGGATCCCGACGAGGACTGATCGCCGGCGAACGCGGCGTCGGCTCGATGCCGCGTGCTTCGCAGCGCACGGGAAGTATCGGCCACGCGGTCACTGCCGACGCCGTACGCGGCCGTGGCGGCCGGCCACCGCGAGCGGCGCAGGCAATGGCGCATGCGCGTCGCAATTCACCCGGGCGGGCGCCGCGTCGTACGTACGCTCACGCGTACCCCGTCGTGCCCTTCGTCTCCAGATACTCGACGAGGCCGAACTCCGCATATTCGCGGCCGTTGCCCGAACGCTTGTAGCCGCCGAACGGCGCGGCCGGATTCCATGCCGGGTAGTTGATGTGGACGTTGCCCACCCGCAGCCGCGCCGCCACCCTGCGCGCACGCTCGATATCCTTCGACTGCACGTAGGCCGCGAGCCCGTAGACCGAATCGTTCGCGAGCGCGATGGCTTCTTCTTCGGTGCGGTAGGTCATGATCGCCAGCACCGGCCCGAAGATTTCCTCACGCGCGATCGTCATGTCCGGCGTGACGTTCGAGAATACCGTCGGCCGGACGTAGAACCCGTCACCGAGCCCGTCCGGACGCCCCGGCCCGCCGGCGACGAGCGTCGCGCCTTCTTCGATCCCGAGCCGGATGAAGTGCTGGATACGGTCGAACTGCGTTCGGCTGACCACCGGCCCGATACCGGTTCCCGCCGCACGCGGATCGCCGACGACCGTGCGTTCCGCTTCCCGCCGCGCGGCCTGCTCGGCCAGCGCCAGATGATCGGCATGCACGAGCATGCGCGTCGGCGCATTGCACGACTGGCCGCTGTTGCTGAAGCAGCTGCGCGCGCCGCCGGTGACCGCAACCTCGATATCGGCATCGGGCAGGATCAGGTTCGGGCTCTTGCTGCCGAGTTCCTGGTGCACGCGCTTCACGGTATCGGCGGCGGCCTTCGCGACCTCGACGCCCGCGCGCGTCGAACCCGTGAACGACACCATGTCGACATCCGGGTGCCGCGACAGCGCGTCGCCCACTTCGTGCCCGTAGCCGTGCACGAGGTTGAACACGCCGGGCGGCACGCCGGCTTCGTGCAGGATCTCCGCGAACAGGATCGCGCTGAACGGCGCGATCTCGCTCGGCTTGAGCACCATCGTGCAGCCAGCCGCGAGCGCCGGCGCGACCTTGCACACGATCTGGTTGATCGGCCAGTTCCACGGCGTGATCAGCGCGCACACGCCGATCGGCTCGTGCGACACCAGCAGCGAATCGGTCTGCGTGCTGAAACGGAACGACCGCAGCGCGCGGATCGTCTGTTCGAGGTGCGCGGTGCCGACCGCGGCCTGCGCCGCGCGCGCGAAGGCGATCGGCGCGCCCATCTCCTGCCGGATCGTCTGCGCGACCTCCTCGTAGCGGCGCTGGTAGATCTCGAGCACGCGCCGCAGCAGTGCGACGCGCTCGTCCACCGGCCAGCGCGAATACGTGTCGAAAGCCTGCTTCGCCGCGCCGACCGCGCGGTCGACGTCGGCCGCACCGCCGATCCTGAGCTGTGCGTACGGCCGTGCAGTGGCCGGGTCGATCACGTCGATCGATCGTGCGTCGGCCGGATCGAGCCACTGGCCGTCGATATAGGACTGTTGTGACGTTCTCATCGAGTGCTCCTGAAATGAAGGCCGCCGCGCTCAGCGCGTCGCCCGCGCATAGCTGTCGACGAGGATATCGCGGATCTTCGCGACGAACCACACGATCTCGTCGCGCGACATCACGAGCGGCGGCGAGAACTGCACGATCGGCGTGCCTTCGTGATCGACGCCTGCGCGGCACAGCAGCCCCGCGTCGAAGATCGCGGGGGCGAGCAGCGTCGACACGAACGCCTGCGCGCTGATGCCGGCCGCCCAGCGGCGCGCGGCCTTGTCGGTCACGAGTTCGAGCGAATAGTGATAGCCGTCGCCGCGCACGTCGCCGACGCACGGCAGTTCGAGCAGGCCGTCGAGCGTCTGGCGGAACACCGCTTCGTTGCTGCGGACGTTCTCGAGCACGCCTTCGCGCTCCATGATCGCGAGGTTCGCGAGCGCGGCCGTGCACGCGACCGGGTGGCCGCCATAGGTCGCGCCGTGCAGGAACATCTGCTGCGGGCCGTCGAGCACCGCGTCGACCACCGCGTCGCTCGCGATCACGCCGCCGAGCGGCACGTAGCCCGACGCGATGCCTTTCGCGAACGTGATGATGTCCGGCTTCAGCCCGTAGCGCGCGGAGCCGAAATATTCGCCGAGCCGGCCGAACCCGCAGATCACTTCGTCGGCGACGAGCAGCACGCCGTGCCGGTCGCAGATGTCGCGCAGCCCGGCCGCATAGCCGGCCGGCGGCGTCAGGCTGCCGCCCGCATTCTGCAGCGGCTCGACGACGATCGCGGCGACGGTATCCGGCCCTTCCTGCACGATCAGCGATTCGATCTCGTCGAGCAGATGGCGTGTGAACTGCGCTTCCGTCTCGCCCGCCGGGCGGCCGTAGCGCTTCGTGTTGCCCACGTGCCGCACACCCGACATCAGCGGCTCGAAATGCTTGCGGAAGTTCGTCATCCCGTTCAGCGCGAGCGCGCCGAACGACGTGCCGTGATATGCGACGCGGCGCGCGATGAACTTGCGCCGCTGCGGCTCGCCGCGCGACTGGTGATACTGGCGCACCAGCTTGATCGCCGATTCGTTCGACTCCGAGCCGCTCGACGTGAAGAACACGCGGTTCAGCCCGTCCGGCGCGAGCGCCGCGAGCTTGTGCGCAAGCTTGATCGCCGGCTCGTGGCCCACCCCCCAGTTGGTCGCGAACGGCAGCCGCACCATCTGCTCGCGGATCGCGTCGCCGATTTCCGCGCCGTGGCTGTAGCCGACCTGCACGCAGTACAGCCCGGCCAGCCCGTCGAAGTAGCGCTTGCCGTTGCGGTCGACGAGCCAGCAGCCTTCGCCGCGGTCGAACACGGTCAGCGCGTGGTCGCGATACGCATCGGCGTGCGTGAAATGCATCAGCAGGTGGCGTTTGCCGATGGCCTGCAGGTCCGCATCGAGATTGACGTCAACAGCGTTCATGGGTCGTTCCTCCTTCAGGGTTTCAACGCCGGCGGCCGGCAGTCGGCCACCGCTCATTCAATTCATCGACAACGTCGGCGCCGGGCGCGTGAAGCCGCGCGTGAGCCATACGAGCTGGCAAAGTCCGAGTACGAGCCAGCCGGTGCCGACGTAGAACGTCTGGCGCGACAGGCCCGACCAGAGCCACACGTTCATCGCGAAGCCGATCGCCGGCATCACGCCGAACGTGATCCAGCCCGCGAAGCGGCGATGCTCGGGCCGGCACAGATAGCTGCGCATCACGCACAGGTTCACCACCGCGAACGCGACGAGCGCACCGAAGCTGATCATCGTCGACGCGAGATCGAGCGTGATGAACAGCGCGGACAGCGACACGATGCCGACCGCGAGCGTCGCGCGCACCGGCGTGCGCAGCCGTGCATGCAGGTGGCCGAATACGCGTTCGGGCAGCACCCGGTCGCGGCCCATCGCGAACAGCACGCGTGTCACGCTCGCCTGGCCCGCCATCGCGCTCGCGAAGCAGCCGGCCACGTACACCGCGACGAAGAACGCCGACAGCGTGCCGCCGCCGATGCGCCGCATCAGTTCGAGGCTGGCCGAATCGAGATCCTTGAATGCGTGCCAGTCGGGAAACACCACTTGCCCGACGTACGCGACCAGCATGAACAGCACGCCGCTCGCCAGCGTGCAGAGCAGGATCGCGCGCGGCACCGTGCGCTTCGGCTCGCGTGTCTCCTCCGACAGCGTGGTGACCGCATCGAAACCGAGGAACGACAGGCACAGGATCGCGGAGCCGGCGAAGATCGCACGCGCATCGCCCGACGACGGCAGCGCGACGGCCATCGACAGCCCTTCGCCCGACGCGACCCGCGCGGAAGCGATGAAGAAGATCGCGATGAACACGAGCTGGCTCGCGATCAGGATCAGGTTCACGCGATTAACGAGCCGGATGCCGACGATGTTCAGCCCGGTGATCAGCACGATGCTCCCGACGATCCACACGCTGGCCGGCACACCCGGGAAAATCTGTTTCATGTAGATGCCGATCGCGAGGTAGCTGATCATCGGGATGAACAGGTAGTCCATCAGCAACGCCCAGCCGACCATGAAGCCGGCCGACGTGCCGAAGTTGCGGCTCGCGAACGTATAGGCCGACCCGGCGCTCGGCATCAGCCGCGCCATGTGGCCGTAGCTGCGCGCGGTGAACAGCATCGCGACCAGCGTGACCGCATACGCGGCGGTCAGGTGCCCGTTCGTCTCGCTCGTGACGATCCCGTAGGTGGTGAACACCGTCATCGGCAGCATGTACGCGAGGCCGAAGATCACCAGCGTTGCGAGCCCGAGCAGATGCGGCTTGCGGTGTTGGTCCGCGTCGCCTCGCATCGCGTGCGCGCCGACGTCATGCGTCGCGGCGGCTGATGCGTATCGACCCGGGCTGTCGTTGTCCATGCTGTCCTCACGTGGGTGGCGTTCACGGCTTCAACACTCGTTCGCCCGGCTCGGCCGGCGGCGCTCGACTGGGAGAAAGTGTGGTGCGCCAAAAAATCGGCCACGAATGAGAAAAGCGGACGTAATCAGGGGATATTTCCGGACACGCTGCCGCACGGCGCGCCGGCGAGCCATGCATGCTGCTGTGCCGCACTGGCGTTTTGCGGACATTCCGGCTATGTTCTACGCGACCCCGTCGCCCCTTCAGCACCATGAACAGCCGCCCCCATCCAGACCAGAGCCGGGCCGAGCGCAGCCTGCGCTCGTCGCTCGGCCTCGCGCGCCCGGCCGGGCGCCAGGAGGACATTCCCGCCACCGTCCACGCGATCGCGGTCGCGCTGGACGAATGCCGCGTGCGGCATATCGACGGCGCCGCGCTGCTCGACGGCACGGGGCTCGGCGCGGACGAAGTCGCGTCGCCGAACCTGCACGTGAATCGCGGCCAGGAGCAGCGCTGCTTCCACAACCTGCTGCAGCGCAGCGGCGTGCCGTCGATCGGGCTCTCGATCGGCGCGCGGCTGCACGTGTCGACGCTCGGCCTCGCCGGCTACGCGATGCTGATCAGCGGCTCGGTGATGCAGGCGTTCCGCTGCATGGGCCAGTTTCCGCTGTTCATGGGGCTGTATTTCGATGTGCGTATCGATGCGCACGCGGACGGCATGAGCGTGACGATCAGCCGCTACAACGGCGAGCCCGATCTCGAGGTGTTCCAGGTCGACATGTGCCTGTCGAGCCTGCGGCTGATCGTGTCCGATCTCGTCGGCAAGCCGGTCTGGCCCGAGCAGGTTCAGCTCGCGCGCCGCACGCCGCGCAACGCGGCCGACTACACGCGCCACTTCGGCTGCAAGGTCGCGTTCAACGCAGCCGACAACCGTCTCGTGTTCACGTCGGTGAACGGCACCGAGACGCCGCTGCTCGCGAACGAAGTCAGCTTCAACGCGTTGCATGGCCAGTGCGAGGCGCTCGAACGGCAGTGGGCCGCGTCGGTCGGCACGCGCTTCGCCGATCGCGCGCGGGAGCTGATGGCGCGCGACCTCGCACGCTTCAAGTCGATGACGTCGCTCGCGGATGCCCTGCACCTGACGGAGCGCACGCTGCGCCGGCGGCTCGACAAGGATGGCCTCACGTTCCAGTCGCTGCTCGACGACGTGCGCCGCGACGAAGCGGTGCGGATGCTCGACGATCCCGAGCTGACGGTCGCCGCCATCGCGGAACGTCTCGGCTACAGCGAGCCGCGCAGCTTTCGTCATGCGTATCGACGCTGGACCGGCAGGGCGCCGCGCGCCGATCAGGATGCTGACGCGTAACGCGCAATCGACGCCCGCTCGGCAGACCTCCCAGCAGAAGCCTTCCCGACGCACGTCGGCAAGCCGGTTTCATCGCCGACATCAGCGCTTCCCGCACACACCGTTCATGACCGGCGCCTGAATGGTGTCGCGCTCGACATGGCTGCATGTCATCCGAATCTTCTCGCGTAGAATGCCCGCAACAATCAAATCAAGCATCAAGCCGAGCGGGCCGCCCTTCCATTCCACTCGCACCGGCGCAACGCGAACACGACAACACGAACAAGACCCGCGGCATCCACCGGCGGCGCCGACCCGACCGGGCGTGTGCCGCCACGACGATCGCCCGCCGACGACGCCACCATGAGCAAACCGATCCTGTACCTCCTCGCCGGCAACGGCAGCGCGGCCGACTGGTGGGACGATGCACTGCCCCACTTCCGGCATTACCAGCCTGTGCCGCTGGAACTGCCGGGCTTTGGCGACAACCCCGCGCCGCCCTGCGAGGATCTTGCCGCCTATGCGCAAGCGCTGCTCGACATGACCGAACCGGGCCACGCGATCATGGCGGTCGGGGTGAATGCGCTGCTGGTGCTGCATGCGTTGCAGCGACGCCCCGGCCACTTCAGCCGCAGCGTGCTGCTCGCGCCCGTTGGTGCGTTCCTGTGGGAACGGCGCCTGCCGAAACTGATGGCGCCGAAGCCGCTGCGCAAGACCATCCACTGGCTGCTCGCGCATTACCCGACGCTGTTCGCCCGCAAGTTCTCGAACCTGACCTGGACACGCGCACAGTACCGCCGCATGGGCGCCGGCTATGCGCGCTGCCGAGCGTTCCTGCCGCATTGGGATCTCGTGCGCGCCGATACCGCGCTGCCGCTGCTCGAGTGGGTCGCCGATCGCATCGAACTCGTGTGGGGCGACCAGGACAACGTGCTCGGCGTGCGCCAGGCCGCCGCATGGTCGGCGATCCTCGCGCGCGCCGACCTCACCGTCACGCTGCAGGCCGGCTGGGGACACTATCCGTGGATCGACGCGCCGGCGGCATTCGTGCACTGGCTCGAAGCGGGCGATGCCGGTTTCGTCGCGCACACCAAGGGCGGGCGCCTGGCGCTGGCCGCGATGGCCGGCCTGCCCGTGCCGCCCGCGCTGTCGCTGACCCGCGCCGACGATCCGCGCCTGCCCGGCTTTCTCGCGAGCCAGCCCGACGCCGAGTGGGCGATCCGCTCGTCGAGCCACGGTGAAGACCAGGCCGATGCGGCCAACGCCGGCCTGCATACGACGTTCCTGCGCGTACCGGCAACGCAGGCGGCCGCGCGCGTGGCCGAGCTGCTCGACGGCGGCCTCGAGGAAGCGGTCGTGCAGCGCTTCATCACGCCCGTGCTGTCGGGCATCGCGTTCGTGCGGCATCTGGCAGTCGAAGTCGAATGGGTGGAAGGTCACCTCGAAACGCTCGCCGACGGGCAGGCCAGCCCGCAACGCGCGATCCTGTCGCGGCTCGGCGAACCCTGGCAGCGCGGCACGTTCCCGACCGCGCACGGCTTGAGCGCGACCCAGCTGTGGGCCTTCCTGCAGCGCGTGCTGCGCGCGTTCCATTACGTGCCGGGCGACGTCGAATGGGCGTGGGATGGCAAGCAGCTGTGGCTGCTGCAGTACCGTCCGATCAGCAGCTACGGCTGGCACCGGCATCTGACCGCCGCCAACATCGCCGAGATCCTGCCGCCGCAGCCGAGCCGGCTGGTCGAGTACGCGCAACGGCGCGCGGCCGGCAGCATCCCGGCGATCATGGCACGCTGGGATGCACGCGTACTGCAGGACAACGAACCATTCACCGCGCTCTATGGCGGCGCGTCGTACATCAACAACGACCTGTTCCTCGCCCGCCTCGCCGACTGGGGCGTGTCGGCCGGCAACTACAGCGGCGAGATCGGCGGCGCGACGCCGCCGCTGCGCTGGCGCCCGCTGCGGCTGCTGCGTTCGCTGCCGGTGTTCTGGCGCATGCTGCGCGTCGCGCGCGGGCATCTGCCGACGCTCGAGCGCGGCTTGCAGCGCTTCGACCAGGAACTCGCGACGCTCGTCGAGCGACGCGCCGACGGCCAGCAACTCGCCGACTGGTTCACGCGCTTCTACGTGTTCGTGGTGCAGGGCAACCTGTGCATCGCGTCGTCGCTGGCCAGCAGCGGCGGCGCACTGTGGGGCCGTCCGCCGACCGCATACGGCCAGCTCGACGACAGCCCGCATCGCCTGCCGTGGGAAACCGATCCGGGCACCACGCGGCCCATGGCTACCGACCTCCCGCTGCAGGCGTTTCCCGACTGGCCGCTGCCGGTTCGCGTGCTCCACGCGCTCGGCGCGCCCGGCATGCGCGGCTGGTATCTGCAGGTGCGCGAGTGGTATCGCGACAACCTGATGCGCGTGTTCTTCCGCCTGCATCATGCGATGCCGGCCGCCGATCGCGGCACGTGGTTCGCGCCGCATCCCGAGCGCCGCGAACGCAACGGCAGCTTCTGGCAGGACGGCGGCGAAGGCACCGACGAGGCGGCCGGCTTCATGATCTATCCGGGCCACACGCAAGGCGTGCTCGGCCACGACATCCTGCTGGAAGACACGCTCGATCCGGGCCGGCATGCGCAGTACCAGGCCGCGCGCGCCGTGATCGCGCGCATGGGCGGCCGGCTGTCGCACGGCGCGACGCTGCTGCGCGAACTGCGCAAGCCGTCGGCCGTGCTGCCGCGCGTCGATGCGGCGTGGATCGGGCGCGAGGTGCGGCTCAGCGACGGCCAGCTGACGCTGGTCGAATGAGTGCGGCGCGGTTGCCGCGCGCCTGAGCCTGAGCCGTTACTCAGCGCACCGGCGTACGGACTACCCCGTCCACCTTCAGCGTGCGCCGGTCATGCGCGGCTTCGTATTCGACCGTCTGCGCGGGCGTGACGGCGCCGTACGACCGGCCGTTCACATAGACGGTGCCGTCCCGCAGTTCGACCCGGTCGCCGTTGACCGTCGCGGTGGCCCGTTCGCCCTGCAGCACCGCTCCCGAGCAGCCGGCGGTCGAAAAGCTTCTGACCGACGTGCCCGGCATCGCGGCGGTCCCGCCCGGATCCGCCGCATGCGCCGCGCTGCACGGCGGCGCATCCATGCTGCCGGCCGCGTGGACCGTGCCGGCGCTGATGCCGCACCCGGCAAGCAACGCAATCGTCATCGCCTTCAGAGGGTTCATGGTGAGCTCCGTTGTCCGCCGCCGCGGATCGATGACCGGCCGACGCTCGTGCTCGCATGGCAGGCCGGCCGGATGCATCCAGTATGCGTCCGGTCCGCGGCACGCCGCCATCCGCGTCAGTACCACTCGTCGCCGCCCTGGTTCGCGCCGACACCGGCCTCCGGAAACACCTTCCGCGGTGCAACCCGTCCCCATGAAAATCCACCTTGATCAAGTTGCGACCCGCAACTATTATTGATTGCGATCCGCAACCTTTCCAGGCCACCCATGGACCTCATCGACGCTCCCGCCAAGCCTCGCGAAGCCACGATCCTCGAGCTGCGCGACTTCTCCCGCAAACTGGTTCGCGAGCTCGGCTTCATGCGCGCGACGCTGGCCGACAGCGACTGGGCGCCGTCGGCCGTCCACGCGATCCTCGAGATCGGAATGGCGCCCGGCATCAACGCCCGCGATCTCGGCGATATCCTGCGGCTGGACAAATCGAACACGAGCCGGCAACTCGCGCGGCTCGAGGCGGCCGGGGTCGTCGAGCGGCGCGTATCGAGCGACGATGCACGCGCGATCGAGCTATACCTGACCGCCGAAGGGAAAAAGCTCCAGAAGAGAATCGATACGTTCGCGACGGACCAGGTATCGAATGCGTTGCGCCGCATGGTGCCCGCCGACCAGCAGGCGCTGCTGCGCTCGCTCGCGCTGTATGCCGATGCGCTCGCGCAGGACAACGCCGCGAAAGCGCCCGTCGCCGCGCTCGATGCGCCGGCGATCCGCGAAGGTTACCAACCGGGCTGCATCGGCGATATCGCGAGCCTTCACGCGCGCTTTTATTCGGAACACTGGGGCTTCGGCGCCTTTTTCGAAAAGCGCGTGGCGACCGAGCTGGCCGAGTTCGCCGGTGCGCTGCCGGCCGACGGCAAGGCGCTTTGGCTATGCCAGGAAGACGGGCGGACGCTCGCGTCGCTCGCGATCGACGGCGACCCGGCAACCGGCATCGCGCACCTGCGTTGGTTCATCGTGAACGACGCGCTGCGCGGGTCGGGCATCGGGCGCCGGCTCATGACGGAAGCCATGCGCTTCGTCGACGCGCAGCGGTTTCGCGAAACCTACCTATGGACGTTCAAGGGGCTGGACTCGGCACGCCATCTGTACGAGTCGTTCGACTTCACACTGACCGACGAATCCGCGGGCACGCATTGGGGCACCGAGGTGGTCGAGCAGCGCTTCAGCCGGCCGGGGCCGTCGGGCGATTGAAGGGCGACGGGACCGCTCCGACGCGCTACCCCATCCCGAAGAGCGAATCGAATGCGTTCTTGATTTCTCGATGTAAAAGACGAACGCGCACGATGCCCCAGACGAGTATCGCGGTAACGACGGCGAATACCGCACGCGTATCCAGATCTCGCGCATGCCGCTGCGACCGAGCGCGTGCGCGGTCACCTTCAGCGTCCGCGTCTCGAGAATGCGATCGGCGCGCGCTACGTGCCGAGGCGCTCAGTCGACTGCCGGAATCCATGCGGCAGTCGCCGCGCCGCTCGCGCGGAACGCCGGAAACTTCGCGGCGAGCTCGGCCACGGTATGAATGTCGTTCTTCACGAGATCGTCACGCGTGATCAGCGTCGGCTTCACTGCGATGCGCGCGCCCGGGTCCTGCCCTGCGACCAGCAGCGCGGCGGCCCGCACCGACACCGCGCCGACGACCGCCGGATTGGTCGCGGCCGTCGCGACCCACGCGCTGTTCGGCGCGCGGATGGCCTCGATGTCGGCCGTCGACACGTCCGCGCTGTAGATGCGGATTTTCGACGAGAGCCGGGCCTCGTCCGCCGCGAGCTTTGCGCCGCGCGCGAACTCGTCGTACGGCGCGAACACGACGCGAATGTCGGGATTCGCGCGATACACGGCCGCCGCCTGGTTCGCGACCGATTGCGCGATCGGATTGTCGACGGTGCCCCAGCGCGCCTTTTCCTGCACCTTCGGGTGCGCACGCTTGAAATCGCGCCACGCGGCATCGCGCCGGTCGAGCGGCGCGAATCCGGCCACGTACACGTACCCGGCCGCGAACGCGTCGCCGTTGTCCTTCACGGCCCGATCCAGCAGCAGGTTCGCCAGGTCGCGATCGTTCTGCTCGATCTGCGGCACCTTCGGATTGGCGAGATCGACGTCGAACGCGACAACCTTGATGCCTTTGTCGAGCGCGCGCTGAACGACGTCCTTCAGCGATTCCGGCAAGCCGTGATTGACGATGATCGCAGACACGCCGATGCTGATCGCCTGCTGAATCTGCTCGCGCTGCTCGGCCGCGTCCTGCCGGCCTTCGTAGATGCGCAGGTCGACGCCGAGCGCCCGTGCCTGCTTCTGCGCGCCGGCTTCGTAGGCCTGGAAGAAATCGCCGGTCGACAGGTAGTTGACGAGCGCGATCTTCACGCCGCCCTTGTCGAACGGCGCAGGCGCCCCCTTGAGCGGACCGGCGTGGGCCGTGGGCACACCGAACCCGAGCGCGGTGCCCAGCACGAGTGCACCGAGTTTCAGTTCGATACGCGACTTTCGGCGAAGCAACGAGCGCATGGCGTGTCTGTCTCCAAACAAGGACGATATCGGCTCAATCTATCAGCGCGCCACGCGAATTCAAACCGACCGATTCGGCAATCGATATTACTTTGGATGACAAACGATCCAGCCTGAAGATGATTCGAACCGTGGGTGCCCGATCCCGGTCTCGGCGATCTCACGCATCACACGCGGGCATCGGTACGGCGACCGATGCCGAACGTAAATGCAAGGGCCAGCACGAGCAGTACGCCCTTGATGAAATCCTGCATGTAGTAGGGTGCGTTCAGCATCGTGAGCCCGTTGAGCAGCACGCCGACGAACACCGCCCCGACGACCGTGCCGAATACGTTGGGCCGCTTCGCGCCCCACACCGCGTAACCGATCAGCGCCGCCGCCACCGCATCGAGCAGCAGCGAGTGGCCCGCGCTCACGTCGCCGCGGCCGACCCGCGCGGCGATCAGCACGCCGCCCAGCGACGCGATCGCGCCCGACACGACATACGCGGCGACGCGGTAGCGCGCGGCCGGTGCGCCGGCCAGCCGCGCGGCCGTTTCGTTGCCGCCGATCGCATAGATCACGCGGCCCCAGCGCGTCGCTTCCATCGTCACGCAGGCCAGCACCGTCACCGCCGCGAGCAGCAGGACCGGCAGCGGTACGACGTCGAACACGCGCAACCGGCCGAGCGCGAGAAAGGCGTCGGGGAACACGCCCGTCGCATCCGTGCCGTCGGGCAGCACGGAGCCGGTCGCGAGCGAACGGCCGCCGGTCGGGATCAACTGCAGGCCGGCCAGCAGGAACAGCGTGCCGAGCGTCGCGAGCTGGTCGGGCACGCGCAGCCGCGTAATCAGCAAGCCGTTGAACAAGCCGGCGGCCACGCCAAGCACGACGCAGGCGAGCACGGCCGCCCATGCGCTGCCGTGCCAGACGACCAGCACGTAGCTCGCGGCCATTTGCGCGGTCGCGGCCACGCTGCCGACCGACAGGTCGAAGCCGCCGGCCGCGAGCGTGACCGTGACGCCGATGCCGAGCAACGCGACGATCGACACCGCCTGCAGGATGCTGAACAGATTGTCGAGGTTCAGGAACGCGGGCTCCCTGAGCGCGAACACGACCACGAGGACGGCCAGCACGAGCAAGATGCCCGTCCGTTCAAGTACATCGCGGATGCGCGCCGGCCCGGGGCGCGACGACCGTTCGACGGATGCGGCATGGCGGACAGCGGAAGAAGTCACGGGTTTCATGAGCAGGCACGCACGATGGAAGAAGGGGGAGGCACGCATTCGAGCGTCGCGCGATCGAATCGCACGATACGATCGGCGATCTCGGCCGCTTCCTCGAGATCGCTGACGAACACGATCGTCGTGCGCTCATGCGCATGACGTCGCAGCGTATCGACGATATCGGCACGCGCGCCCGCATCGATGCCCTGGAACGGCTCGTCGAGCAGCAACAGCCGCGCCGGCTCGGCGTGCCAGCGCGCGAGCACGACCTTCTGCTGGTTGCCGCCGGACAGGTGGGCGACGCGATCGTCGGGCCCGTCGCAGCGAATGCCGAACCGCGCGATCGCCGCCGCGGCGGCCGTGCGTTCGCGCGTTCGGCGCACCGCGCCGCTCGCGAACCAGCGCGACAGGAACGGAAAGCCGATCGTGCCCGCGATCGACGCGAATGGAACGCTGTCGGGAAACAACGACGTACGCCAGCGATCCTCGCCGGCAAGGAATACGCCGGCGCGAATTGCATCGGCCGGCGAACGTGGCCGCCATGGCCGCCCGTCGAGCGTCATCTCGCCGGCCGCCGCGCGCACCGCGCCGAAGATCGTCCGCGCGAAGCGCGACTTGCCGCCGCCGACGGGGCCCGCGATCGCGACGATCTCGCCGCGCTGCACATCGAGGTCGAACGGCGTACTGGTCGGCGTCAGCCGCATCTGCCGCACGCTGAAGCCTGGGCCCGGGCCGGCTCCGGCTCCGGCCAGCCCGGCACGCTCCGGCGCCGGTTCACGCGTACGCGGCAGCGGCCGGCCGATCATCGTTTCCACCGCGGCGTCGAAATCGATCGGCGCGGCCAGGTCGGCGACGATCCGGCCGTCGCGGACGATCGCCGCGCGGTCGGCGATGCGGCGCAAATCGCCGAGCCGATGCGACACCAGCAGGACGGCGACGCCGTCGCGGCGCAACGCGTCCACCAGCACGAACAGCCGCTCGGCCTCCGCCGCCGACAGGCTGGCGGTCGGCTCGTCGAGAATCAGCAACGATGGCTGCCCGGCCAGCGCACGCGCCAGGGTCACGCGCTGCTGGTCGGCCAGCGACAGCGAGGCGAGCGGTGCGGCCAGGTCGACGTCGAGCCCGACCCGTGCGGCGAGC
>NZ_JAAGPH010000062.1:0-43751 GCF_017104705.1 Burkholderia sp. Se-20373
TACGGCGCCGGCCGAGGCGGTCGGCCGCGCGGTGTTCGGCGAATCGAACCATCCGCAACTCGAAGCGTGCTTCCGCGCCGCGCAGGCCAGCTTCCCGAATCTCTATCCCGACTACGCGCCGCGCATCGAGCGGCACATCCGGCAACTGGTGCCGCTCAAGCTCGCGACGATCGCGACGATCGGTGACGGCGCGCTGGAGACGGCGGGCAACCTCGTCGAAGCCGTGGCGGCCACGACGCGCGAGTTCAATGAACTCGGCGCGGCGGACATGATGGCCGGCATGCTCGCGCAGGCGACGCGCAAGGCCGGCATGTTCGAACGCTGGTTCGGCACGGCGACGGATCATGTCGACTACCGCGCGGCGATCGGGGCGCTCAAGCAGTCGCTCGGCTTCTTCCCGCGCCGCACCGAGGACCTGGCCGCGAAGGTCCGCCATGCGGAAGAAAACCTCGTGGTCGTGCTCGCGGCGCTGAGCACGGTGTCGGACGTCGTGCGCGCGCCGGACGATGCAGGGGTCGAGCGCACGCTGTTCGATCGCCGCAACATCGTCGGGCAGGCGGTGCAGCAGATCCGCATGCAACCCGCGCAATTGCGCGGGCTCGACGAACGCGTGACCGATCTGCTGTCGCGCGCCGATCATCTGATGAACGTCGTGCTGCCGGCGGCGTTGGCGGCGCGGCCGCAGCGCTGAGCACACGCTGCGCAGGCCGCGCCGCATCACGCCATTTCACGTGCACCGGCGCGAGTCTGCTATCTTCCCGGGCATCTCATCGCTTTCCCGCCGATTCTCCATGACTGACCGCATCGTTGCCGCATTCGATTTCGACGGCACCATCACGACGACCGACAGCTTTCGCCATTTCGTCCGCTATGCGGTCGGACCGCCGCGCTTCGCGTGGGCCGGATTGCGCGCGCTGCCGTGGATCATTGCGATGAAGGCCGGGCTGCTGTCGCGTGGCGATGCGAAGGCGAAGTTCGCGTCGTTCGCGTTCGGGCCGGTGCGCGAGGATACGCTCGATGCGCAGGCGCGCACGTTCGTCGACACCTATCTGCCGAGCCTCGTGCGCCCGGAAATGCTCGAACGCGTCCGCGAACATCGGGCACGCGGGCACGAAGTCGTGCTGGTGAGCGCGTCGCCGTCGCTGTATCTGGAGAAGTGGGCGACGACGGCCGGCTTCGATGCGGTGCTCGCGACGCGGCTGGCGTTCGAGCACGGCAGCTTCGCCGGTCGGCTCGACGGCGAAAACTGCTGGGGGCCGCAGAAGGTCGTGCGGCTGCGCGGGTGGTGGGGCGACCGGCCGCCGAAGCAGTTGTTCGCGTACGGCGACAGCCGCGGCGACAAGGAAATGGCCGAGCTCGCGAACTGGTCGTGGATCCGCGGCCAAGGGCCGATGCCGCCGATCGGCGGTTGAGGCGGTGCGTTACGCGTCGGCCTGAGCCTGGCGCGTAGCGCGCGCCGGACGATAGCCGCCCCAGCGATTCGCCCGTGCGAACGTGCCGACGTCGTTGAAGCGCACGCCGACTTCACGCAGCGCCGCATGGGCGGTGCGCACGGTCAGCTGGCGGATGTAGAACGGGTCGCGCACCACGAAGTGATGAATCGCGTGCGTGCTGCCGAAATTGAAGCAGAACAGCTGGAACGGCAGCATCCACCACGGGTTGAGCACCTGCGTCTGCTGGATCACGTTGCGTGAGTCGATATCGCCGAAGTAATGCATGTTCGAGCTGACGAAGTTGATGCAGAAGCTGCGCACGAAGTTCGGGCCGAGCCACACCACGGCCAGGAAATCGACAACGCTCATCGTGCGCTCGACCATGGCCGGCACCGTCACCGCGTAGCCGAACGCATGCAGCGCGAACAGGCCGACGTGATAGACGATGAACGCGTGCCACAGCACGTAATACACGTGACCGACCGGCATGTACGACGACACCTGCTCGACGCGCAACTGCAGGCGCTCGGACGGATCCTGCACCGGCTGCGCGGCCACATACTGCTTCACCTTGCGGCGCATCGCGGTGGGCCGCAGCACGACCGCGAGCATGCCGTCCGCGATCATCAGCAGCCGCTTCACGCCCCAGCGCTCGCCATTGGTGATGCCGAATTCCTCGAGATCCGATTCGCCGCCCGACACCTTGTGGTGATGCAGGTGCATGCGCCGCCGCGTCCACGGGTTGATCGTGCCGGGCCGCGTGAGCCAGCACAGCGCCATCATCAGGTGGTAGGCCCACGGCGTCTTCTTGAAGTACATCAGGTGGATCAGGTCGTGCTCGAGCTCGTGGATCAGCGACGTGACGAACGCGGCGAGCGGCAGCGCGACGTACCACGCGATCGATCCGCGCGCATGGAGCCACGCGATCGCGAGCATCGCGCTCACCGAGACGGCCATCACGGTCGCGCCGACGAGGTTCTGGTTGTCGAGCAGCGGAAAGCGCGCGCGAATCGCGTCGCTCGCGGCGTTGACCTCGCGGCGGACGTACGCGACCTTGTCCGCGTCGTGGCGAAAGGCGGTTCGTGCGGGTTGGCTCATCGACCGGGATTCCTGCGGAAAGGGTGGGGCGCAATGCCGATGTGACAAGCATAGGCGCGCACCGGACCGCACGCGAGGGCCGCGGGTGCCAATGGTGGTGTCATTTCGGGCCACGATGGCCGGCCGGCGTGGCTAGAGTCGCGCCCTGGTGTCATTACGGGCCAGCGACGCTACAATCCGCCGAAACCGCTCCGGAGTCCGCCGCATGGTCCTGTCCGTCCCGGATGCCGCGCGCCAGCTGAACAAGGCGACGGTGTCGTCCGCGTATGCGTTGTTCATGCTGATGCTGGCCGAGGAGCGCGGCATCGACGGCGGCCGCGTGCTGGCCGGCTCGGGCGTCGAGCGCGACCGGCTCGCGCAGCCCGATGCGCGCATCACGCCGCTGCAGCAGGCGGCGATCGTGTTCAACCTGCTCGACGCGACGGACGACCCGTCGATCGCGATCGAGATCGGCCTGCGCAGCAGCCTGACGAAAGCGGGACTGATCGGCTTCGGGCTGATGAGCTGCGCGACGCTCGGCGAGGCGATCTCGCTCGGCATCCGCTACCTGCCGACGCGCGTGCCGTTCTTCTCGGTGCGGCTCGCGCAGCTCGACGGAATCGTCGACATCGACGTGCTCGAGGCGTTTCCGCTCGGCCGGCTGCGCCAGTTCGCGGTCGAGAACTTCCTGGTCGAGACGGCGATCCTGTTCAACTCGCTGCTGCATCCGGTGCCGGGGCGCACGCTGCAGTCGCGTGCCGAACTCCATTTCGAATGGCCGGAGCCGCCGTGGTTCGAGCGTTATCGCGCGCGGCTGCCGCGCTGCCATTTCGACGCGAGCGCGAACCGCATCCGCTGCGACGCCGCGTTGCTCGACGAACCGATCGGCACCGCGAACGCGCACACCGCGCAGATGATCGTGCAGCAGTGCGAGGCCGAGCTCGCGCGGCTCGGCTATGCGGAAAGCATCGTCGAGCGCGTGCGCAACCTGCTGATCTGCGGCGAGGGCGGCTATCCGTCGGTCGACGACGTCGCGCGCGAGCTGCATGTGTCGGCGCGCACGCTCAAGCGCAAGCTCGCCGAGTACGGCGCGACCTATTCGACGCTGCTCGACGAGATCCGGTTGCGCGACGCGCTACGGTTGCTCGAAGGCACGCGGTTGCCGGTCGACGAGATCGCCGCGCGCGTCGGCTATACGGATCGCGCCAATTTCACGCGGGCGTTCAAGCGCTGGACGGGCGTCGCGCCGAGCGAGCGGCGCTGAACGCGGGCAAGCACGGGGTTGCGCGGCGCGTCTGCCGAGTCACGCCCGCGTATCGCCGTTTCAGACGATCTCGATCCAGTTCGCCCCGCGTCCGCCCGGCACGCGCGCGTGCGGCGACAGTGCGCCGTCGTCCGGCGCGATCGCATACACCGACACGAATTCAGACTGTTCGCCGCAGGCGACGAGCCAGCGCCCCGACGGGTCGATCGCGAACCCGCGCGGCTGCGTTTCGGTGGCGGTCGCGTGCGCGGGTTCGAACGTGCCGTCTCCGGTGCGGCGATAGCAGAGCAGGCTGCTCGACGTGCGTTCGCTCACGTAGGCGAAACGCTCGTCGGGCGTCAGGTGCAGGTCGGCGGCCCAGACGGACGGTTCGGCGGGCGCGGGCGGCCGCGCATGGCCTTGCGCGAGTTCGGCGACGGCCGGATGGCGCGCGCTCACATGCGCATCACCGAGCCGGCCGGTTTCAGGGTCGCGCGCGAACGTCGCGAGCGTGGCCTGGAATTCGCTGACGACGATGAGCGTGCGGCCGTCATCCGCGAATTGCAGGTGACGCGGGCCGAACCCGGCCGGCACGCGCGTTTCGCCGTGCTCGCGTGCACGCAGGCCGGCCGCGTCCTCGACGAGCGCGAAGCTGAACACGCGATCCGAGCCGAGCGAGCTGACGTACGCGAAACGGTTGTCCGGCGAGACGATCACCGCGTGCGCGTTCGCGATGCCGCCCGTGACCTGCAGCGGCGCGCCGTCGCCGTCGCGCACGCGCGCGGCGTCGTAGAGGCTCAGCGAATTCCCGCCGTACGACGCGCCGAGCAGCCAGCGGCCGCTGCGGTCGAGCGACAGGTACGCATGGCTCGCGTCGATCGCGGTGGTGCCGATGCGCACGAGCGCGCCGGTGGCCGGCACGACGCGGAACGCGACGATCGTCGGTTGTTCGCCGCGCGTCGCGACGTAGAGCCGCGCGCGGTCGGCCGGCACGGCGATCGGCATCGCGACGTCGGCCGCGGGATAACGGGCGAGCGGCGCCAGCGTGCCGTCGGCCGCGAGCGAGAAGGTGGCGAGGTCGCCGTCGGCGGCATTCGAGACGACGACGGTCAGGCGGTCAGTGTTCGGCATGACGGAGCATCGAAGCGTTCGTGAAGGACGCGTCGGCCGGCAGGCCGCGCGGCGGATCGCTGCGCCGATGCGTGCGCGCGAACAGCGCGGCGACCGCGGCGACGAGCGAAGCGATCGCGAGCGCATACAGCCCGCCCGTGATCGAACCCGTATGTTGCTTCAGATAGCCGAAGGCCGTCGGTGCGACGAAGCCGCCGAGGTTGCCGACCGAGTTGATCAGCGCGATCACGGCCGCGGCCACGCGCGTGTCGAGATAGCCCTGCGGGATCGGCCAGAACAGCGACGAGGCGGCCTTGAAGCCGAGCGCGGCGAAGCAGATCGACGCGAACGACCATACCGGATCGTGCGACGTCGACGCGAACAGCCCGCACGCGGCGAGCACCAGCGCGACCGCGAGCCAGCGCTGCGGATGCTGCCACTTCGACGACAGCACCGCGAAGCCGTACATCGCGCCGATCGCGATCATCCACGGAATCGTGTTGTACAGGCCGACCTGGAAATCGGTGAGCCCGCCCATCTTGCGGATGATCGTCGGCAGCCAGAACGTGGCCGCGTAGATCGTCAGCTGGATCGAGAAATACAGGAAGCAGAACAGCATGATCTGCGGGTCGCGCAGCAGCGCGGTGGCGCGCACCGGCACGTTCGAGCGGACGTCGCGCGTCGCGCGCTCCTCGTCGAGCGCGTGCTGGAGCGCCGTGCGTTCTTCGGCCGTGAGCCACGTCGCGTCGCGGATATGCGATTTCAGCAGCAGCCAGCTCGCGCCGCACAGGGCGACCGAGAACAGCCCTTCGATCAGGAACATCCATTGCCAGCCTTCGAGGCCGAAACCGCGGATCGACAGCAGCGCGCCGGTAACGGGCCCGGACAGCACCGACGCGAACGCGGAACCGCCGAGGAAGATCGCCATCGCCTTGCCGCGCTCCTGCGGCGGCAGCCATTGCGACAGGTACAGCACGACGCCAGGAAAGAAGCCGGCCTCGGCCGCGCCGAGCAGGAAGCGGAGCGCGTAGAACGACGTGTCGTTCCACACGAACGCCATCGCGGCCGCGACGATGCCCCAGGTCGCCATGATCCGGGCCAGCCAGATGCGTGCGCCGTAGCGCTGCATCAGCAGGTTCGACGGCACCTCGAACAGCGCGTAGCCGACGAAGAACAGCCCGGCGCCGAGGCCGTACGCGGCCGCGCCGATGCCGATCGACGCCTCGAGGTGGCGATCGACGAAGCCGACGTTCACGCGGTCGATGTAGTTCGCGATGAACATGATCAGCACGAGCGGCAGCACGTGCCACTTCACTTTCGAGACGGCGGACGCGAGCGGGTCGCGTCCGGACAGGGCGGGCGAGGGCGGGTTCAAGCGTGTCTCCGGTCGGGCGGCGGCGGACGGGGCGGTGGCCCGCGTCGGCATCCGGGTGGCGGTCGGTGTAGTATGTCGTCGTATGACATGCTACGCCTGAGTGACGATGATGAGGTCGCGGGTTTACCCGTGAATTGCTCAGATATTGGGGAATTTCATGACGCGTGTCGGTTATCTATTCACGTCTGATGACGTATGACATGAGGTGGGTGCGCGCTAATTGTTGCGTCTTCGGTGGCGGTTCGCCCTGCGCAGGAGGCATCGGACGGGCAGCCCGTCCGGCGGCTGCCGTCGCCTCTGCTACGCCATCGACACGACGCTGTTGAGCAGCGTCTTCACGAGCACGGCCTGTCGCGTCGCACCCGTTTTCGCGAAGATGCCGCGCAGGTGCGCGCGCGCGGTGTTCTTCGTGATGCCGGTCGCGGCGGCCGCTTCGTCGAGCGTCAGCCCGTCGACGAGCAGCAGTGCGATTTCGGTCTCCATCGGCGTGAGCCGGAACAGCCGGTGCAGCATGTCGCGCGACGTCTGCGGCGACGACGCCGGATCGCGGACGAACACGGCGACGGCCGGCCGGTGCTGGCGGTCCTCGGCGCCGCGGTAGGGCGCGAGCGGGCGCAGCAGCACGCTCAACGGCATCGCACCGCCGGGGCGCGACAGCGTGGTGGCTTCGATGCGCGCGAGCGCGCCCGCGCGGAAATGCTCGAGCGCGGCCTGCAGCGCCTTCTGCAGCCGGCGTTCGTCGAGCGGGCACGATGCGTGGAGCCGCTCCTGGCGCACGCACAGCCCGTCCTGCTGCTCGATCAGCCGTTCGGCGATGCGGTTGCGCTTGATCACGCGGCCGTCCTCGTCGACGATCGCGGTGCCGACGTCGAGCCGGTCGACGGTGCCCGCATACAGCGCGCGTTCGGCATCGAGCACGTCGAACGCCGCGTGCAGCTCGACCGCCCGCTGCAGGTGCGGCAGCAGCGTCGCGACCTGCGCGCGCTCGGCCGCGTCGAAATCGCGGCCGCCGTGCGCGCGGCTCACGAAGAACGCGCATTCGACGCCGCGTTCGCCGCGCAGGTTCGCGCCGAGGATGTAGCGCAGGTCGAGCGGCTGCAGGTACTGCCGGTAGAAATCGTGCGCGCGCCACGCGGTTTCGCCGAACAGCCGGTCGGCCGTGAAGACCTGGCCGGGCGGCTGGTCGAGAAACGGGCACAGCGCGTAGAACTGCTCGCTGTACGACGGCTCGCCGGGCAGCAGCGGGCCATGCGCCGACGCGTTGATGATGAGCCCGTGCCGTGCGCCGCCCGGATTGCGCAGCACCAGCGTCGTGAAGCGCGCATCGAGCCGCGCACGGACTGCTTCGAGGAAGCCGGCCCACGGGGTGGGCTCCGACGGGCCCTGATAGACGAGCCCGAGCCACGCGCTGAGTTCGCGCGCCGTCCACGCCGCGTCGTCGAAACCGTCGTGTGCGGCCGGATCGCCGGGCGCCAGCGCGATGGACATGCTCGTGTTCTCCTGGTCGGGATGAAGGATTCCCGGACCAGCATACCGGCCGCCCGGCGGCCCGCGTCATCCGAACGGAGTAGGTGACGCGGGCAGTCGGTCAACTGCCGGGCTGCCCGCTTGCCGCGCTTACGCCGCGCGCTCGCGCAGCAGGTACGCGACGATGCGGTTCGCCGCTTCTTCCGGCGACTCGGCGACCGTGTCGACGCGCAGTTCGGGCTGCGCGGGCGGTTCGTACGGCGAATCGATGCCCGTGAAGTGCTTCAGCTCGCCGCGCCGCGCCTTCTTGTACAGGCCCTTCGGATCGCGCTCCTCGGCCACCGCGAGCGGCGTGTCGACGAACACTTCGACGAACTCGTCGTGGCCGACCCGCGCGCGCGCCATGTCGCGCTCCGCGCGGAACGGCGAGATGAACGATACGAGCGTGATGAGCCCCGCGTCGAGCATCAGCCGCGCGACCTCGGCGACGCGCCGGATGTTCTCCACGCGATCGGCCTCGGTGAAGCCGAGATCGCGATTGAGCCCGTGCCGCACGTTGTCGCCGTCGAGCAGGTACGTATGCTTGCCGAGCGCATGCAGCCGCTTCTCGACGAGATTCGCGATCGTCGACTTGCCGGCGCCCGACAGGCCCGTCAGCCACACGATGCGCGGCGTCTGCGCCTTCTGCGCGGCACGCGCGGCGCGGTCGACGTCGACGGCCTGCCAGTGCACGTTGTGCGCGCGGCGCAACGCGAAGTGCAGCATCCCGGCACCGACCGTGTCGTTGGTGACGCGGTCGATCACGATGAAGCCGCCCGTGTGGCGGTTGCGGTCGTATGGGTCGAACGCGACCGGCCGGTCGAAGCTCAGGTTGCACACGCCGATCTCGTTGAGCGCGAGCGTGCGCGCCGCGAGATGCTCGCGCGTGTTCACGTCGATCTTGTACTTCGGCGTCGCGCTGGTCGCGCCGACCGTCTGCGTGCCGAGCTTCACGAGATACGGGCGGCCGGGCAGCAGCGGCGCGTCGTGCATCCACACGAGCGTCGCCTCGAACTGGTCGGCTACTTCAGGCGGCGCGTCCGCGCGCGCGATCATGTCGCCGCGGCTGATGTCGATCTCGTCGGCGAGCGTGAGGGTGACCGCGTCGCCGGCGCGCGCGAGGTCGCTTTCGCCGCGTTGCGTGATCACCGACGCGACGCGGCTCTCCTTGCCGGACGGCAGCACGCGCACGCGCTCGCCGACGCGGATCTCGCCCGATGCGATGCTGCCCGCGTAACCGCGAAAGTTCAGGTGCGGGCGGTTGACCCACTGCACCGGCAGCCGGAACGGTTCGTCGCGCGTCACGCGCGCGGCGAGCGGCAGCGTGTCGAGATGCTGCATCAGCGTCGGGCCCGCGTACCACGGCATCCGCGCGCTCGACGCGATCACGTTGTCGCCGCGCAGCGCCGACATCGGGATGCTGACGATCTCCGCCAGTCCGAGCTCGGCCGCGAACGCGCGATAGTCGGCGTCGATGCGCTCGAACACGGCGCGGTCGTAGTCGACCAGGTCCATCTTGTTGATCGCGAGCACCACGCGCTTGATGCCGATCAGCGCGACGAGATGACTGTGGCGGCGCGTCTGCGTGAGCACGCCCTTGCGCGCATCGATCAGGATCACCGCGAGATCGGCGGTCGACGCGCCGGTGATCATGTTGCGCGTGTACTGCTCGTGGCCGGGCGTGTCGGCGACGATGAACTTGCGTCGCGCGGTCGCGAAGAAGCGGTAAGCGACGTCGATCGTGATCCCTTGCTCGCGCTCGGCCGACAGGCCGTCGACGAGCAGCGCGAAATCGAGTTCGCCGCCCTGCGTGCCGACCTTTTTCGAATCGGCCTCGAGCTGCGTGAGCTGGTCGTCGAACAGCATGTTCGATTCGTAGAGCAGGCGGCCGATCAGCGTGCTCTTGCCGTCGTCGACGCTGCCGCACGTGATGAAGCGCAGCAGGTCCTGGGTGGGTGCGTGCGCTTCGTCGGCGGCGCTTGCCTCGGGGGCGTGGCGCGCGAGCGTGTCGGGCGCGGTGAGAACGTGTGCCATCAGAAATATCCCTCCTGTTTCTTCTTTTCCATCGAACCGGCCGAATCGCTGTCGATCAGTCGTCCTTGACGTTCCGACGTGCGCGTCGCGCGCATCTCCTGCAGGATGTCGTCGAGCGACGTCGCGTCGCTGTCGATCGCGCCCGTCAGCGGATAGCAGCCGAGCGTGCGAAAGCGCACCTTGCGCATTTGCGGCACTTCGCCGTCGCGCAGCGGCAGGCGTTCGTCGTCGACCATGATCAGCGCGCCGTCGCGTTCGACCACGGGCCGCTCCTTCGCGAAGTAGAGCGGCACGATCGGGATCTCGTGAAGCTGGATGTACTGCCAGATGTCGAGCTCGGTCCAGTTCGAGATCGGGAACACGCGCAGGCTTTCGCCCTTGCGCTTGCGCGCGTTGTACAGCGACCAGAGCTCGGGGCGCTGGCGCTTCGGGTCCCAGCGGTGCTGTTCCGAGCGCAGCGACACGATGCGCTCCTTCGCGCGCGATTTCTCCTCGTCGCGGCGGGCGCCGCCGAACGCGGCATCGAAGCCGTAGTGATCGAGCGCCTGCTTGAGCCCCTGCGTCTTCCACACGTCGGTGTGCACGGCCGAGCCGTGCGTGAACGGATCGATGCCGTTCGCGACGCCGTCAGGGTTGATGTGTACGCGCAGGTCGAGGCCGAGGCGCGCGGCCGTCTCGTCGCGAAACGCGATCATCTCGCGGAATTTCCAGGTCGTATCGACGTGCAGCAGCGGAAAGGGCGGCTTCGCCGGGTAGAACGCCTTCATCGCGAGATGCAGCATGACCGAGCTGTCCTTGCCGATCGAATACAGCATCACCGGGTTCTCGCTCTCGGCGACCACCTCGCGCATGATGTGGATGCTTTCGGCCTCCAGCCGCTCCAAGTGGGTCAACATCGTTCGTCTCCTTGTTTCATGCCGGCGCCGCGCGACATGTGCGGCGTTTCGTGCATGACACCGACGGTATCGAGCGAGCGGCATGCCGCTCTTCGTCCGGGTGGACTAAATCGCGGCACGGCGGTGGAGCGGATCTTTCCTTAGTCCACCCGGACGAAGTGGCGCGCGGCGGCGACGCCTAAGGTGAGCGCTCGACCATCGGCGGAGACGACACATGGCGGACGACACACGTGCCACGCAATTGCTTTCGGGCCAGACCTGGGCCGATTTCTGCGACACCCTGAAACGCAGCGGACAACAGATCCTGCGCGCCGAGGCGCCGGACGATCCGCTGACGCGTGCGGAAGGATTCCGCTACCTGAGCCGGCTGATGCGCATCGCGCTCGACATGCATGTCGAGTTCGCGGACGGCGCATGGCCCGGCTTTTTCTCGCCGTCGCACGAGACCGCGAAGATCGGTGCCGACAATCCCGACAACCTGTACCAGTACGCGCGTCTCGACGGCCGCTGCGAATACCGTGTGACGGGGCGGCGCGGCACGGTGGCCTATCTGAGCTTCGGCACGCAGAAGGGCGGCTACGAGACCGACGGCAAGATGCTGCAGACGGGCTTTCTCGACGCGAAGCAGCTCGAGATCGCGCCGGACGGCAGTTTCGAGATCGTGTTGAGCGGAACGCCGCGCGCGGGTAACTGGGTACGCATGGAGCCGGGCACCAACGCGTTGCTGGTGCGCCAGACCTTCCTCGACCGGCGCGCGGAAACGCCGGCACAACTGAAGATCGAGCGCGTCGGCGCCGACGATCGCCCGGCGCCGCTCGACCCGCTCGTGCTGCAGGGCGGCCTCACGCGCGCCGCGCAGTTCGTCGAGCAGACGTCGAAGCTGTTCGCGGACTGGGCCGCGAGCTACCGGTCGCACGTGAACGCGCTGCCGCCCGCCGACCAGGCGCTGTGCCAGTCGGTCGGCGGCGATCCGAACATCTACTACTACCACTCGTGCTGGTCGCTGGCCGATGACGAAGCACTCGTTATCGACGTCGACACGGTGCCCGACTGCGATTTCTGGAACGTGCAGCTCAACAACTACTGGATGGAATCGCTCGATTACCGGCACTTCGATATCTGCGTGAACAAGCACAGCGCGCGGCTGAATGCGGACGGCGGCGTGACGGTGGTCGTCGCGGCCGCGCGGCCCGGCAATGCGAACTGGCTCGATACGGCCGGGCATCGCACCGGCACGATCTGCTGGCGCTGGGTCGGCGCCGCGCAGCCGGTGCATCCGCGCACGCGGGTGGTGAGGCTCGCCACGCTGAAGGAGGCCGCATGAACGCGCCGCTGGATCGAACCCGCACGCTGCTCGCGCCCGACGGATTGATCGCCGAAGCCGTGTCGCGCACGGGCGGACTGACCGCGTTCGGTGACGGGCCGTATCGGGAAGCGCTCGACGTGATGTGCGCGTCGCTGATCGACGAAGCGAAGCTGTCCGCGCGCGGCGCGGAGATGATGCGCGAGAAGCTCGTCGGCCAGCTCGTGAACCGGCTCGTCATCGAGGACTACTTCCGGCGTCATCCGGAAATCGCGGAGATCGCGATCGACGATCCGCTCGTGATCGTCGGCCTGCCGCGCACCGGAACGACGCTGTTGCAGCGCCTGCTGGCCGTCGACCCGCGCTTCCATGCTGCGGCGTGGTGGGAAACCCGCTACCCGGCGCCGCTTGCAGGCGAGACGCTCGCCGAGCCGACGGTGCGCATCGCGCGTGCGCGGGCCGAGGTCGCGACGATGATCGACTGCATTCCGCAGATCCTGACGATCCATCCGCTCGATGCGATGCTCGCCGACGAGGAGTTCATGCTGATGGAGCATGCGTTCGTGTGCGCGATGGATTCGTACGCGAACGTGCCGCGCTACACGGCGTGGCTCGCGCGACAGGATCTCACGCCGGTCTATACGTACCTGAAGCGGATGCTGCAGTTCCTGCAATGGCAGAAGGCGCAGCGCGGCGTCGCGCCGGCCGCGCGCTGGCTGCTGAAGACGCCGCAGCACCTGCATGCGCTCGACGTGCTGTGCCGGGTGTTTCCGCGTGCGCAGGTCGTGCTCACGCACCGCGATCCGGCGCAGACGATTCCATCGATGGCGAGCATGGCGCACACGTTGTGGCAGATGTATGCGGACGATCCGGATCCGCTTGCGGTCGGCGCGCAGTGGAACGCGGGGATGGCACGCGCGATCGGTGCGGCGATGGCCGCGCGCGACGCGCTGCCGGCCGACCGCTTCCTCGACGTGCGCTTCGAGGACACGGTGTCGAATCCGCTCGGCGTGGCCGAGGCCGTGTACGCGTTTGCCGGGATGCCGCTCGATGCGCGGCAGCGCACGGCGATGACGGACTGGATGGCGCGCAACGGCCGCGACAAGCGTGCCGCACACGACTATTCGATCGCGCGCTTCGGCTTCAACGATGCGCAGCTCGCGCGCGACTTCGCCGCGTATCGCGCGCGGCACCTGCGGGCGGCCGGCTGACGGCCATTGCTCGCGAGATCAACGACAACCAGGAGACAACCATGTTGCTGAAGGACAAGATCGTCGCGATTTCCGGGATCGGGCCGGGGCTCGGCGTGAAGCTCGCCGTCGAGGCCGCGCGCGAGGGGGCGCGCGGCGTGGTCGTCGCGGCGCGTACGCTTGAAAAGCTCGACGATGCCGAAGCGCGAATCCACGCGCTCGGCGTCGGCTGCGACGTGCTGAAGGTGCAGACCGACATCACCGACCGAGCGCAATGCCGGCAGTTCGCGACGCAGGCCGTCGAGCGCTTCGGCCGGATCGACGCGCTCGTGAACAGCGCATTCGTGCACGGCACGTTTCCGGAACCGGTGGAGGAGGCCGACCTCGACGGCTGGCGTGCGGTGTTCGACACCAACGTGTTCGGCACGATGGCGCTCACGCAGGAAGTCGTGCCGCACATGAAGCGGCAGCAGCGCGGCGCGATCGTGATGATCAACACGCAGGCGACCCGCAAGCCGTTTGCAGGGGAAGGCGGCTACGCTGTATCGAAGGGGGCGCTCGCGGTTGCGGCAAAATACCTGGCGCGCGAACTCGGCGTGCACGGCATTCGTGCGAACAGCATCCACATGGGGTGGATGTGGGGCGTGCCGACCCAGGCGTATTTCCGGCAGGCGGCTGCCGAGTACGGCATGACGGAACAGCAGATCGTCGCGCCGATCGCGTCGAACCTCGCGCTCGCGAAGCTGCCGACCGACGACGACTGCGCACGCGCGGCGCTGTTCCTCGCGTCGGACTATGCGAATGCGGTGACGGGCGCGACGCTCGACGCGAATGGCGGCGATTTCATGCCCTGACGATGGAGCAAGGGAACATGCAGGACAACCACGACACACGACACTTCTTTGCATTCAACGGCGACGCGGACGGGCTGTGCGCGCTTCAGCAACTGCGGCTCGCGGAGGGCGTGCACGGCACGCTCGTGACCGGCGTGAAACGCGACATCAAGCTGCTCGAGCGGATCGACGCGCGGGCGGGCGACATCGTCACCGTGCTCGACGTGTCGCACGACCAGAATCGCGACGCGTGCGCGCGGCTGCTGCGCGACGGCGCGACGGTTCGCTATTTCGACCATCACTTCGCGGGCGAATTGCCCGACGATCCGTGCTTCGACGCGCACATCGACACGGCGGCCGACGTCTGCACGAGCGCGATCGTGAACCGCTATCTCGACGGCCGGCACGTGCGCTGGGCGATCGTCGCGGCGTTCGGCGACGAGTTGCCGGCGCTCGGCCGCGCGCTGGCGAGTGAGCACGGGATTGGCGACGCCGAGCGCGACACGCTCGCCGAACTCGGGCTCTACCTGAACTACAACGCGTACGGCGAGTGTGTCGGCGATCTGCATTTCGACCCGGCCGCGCTCGCCGATGCGATGCTGCCGTGCGTCGACCCGCTCGATTTCGTGCGCGAGACAACCGTGTTCGCCGCGCTGCGCGACGGCTACCGCGACGACATGGCGCGTGCATGCGCACTCGCGCCGCTGCGCGAGGTGCCCGGTGCGACGCTGGTCCGGATGCCTGATCATCCGTGGGCGCGGCGCGCGACCGGCATGCTCGCGAACGAGCGGATGCGCAACGCGCCGCATGCGGCGCTCGCGGTGCTGTCGCCGCGCGCGGACGGCGGGCTCGTCGTCAGCGTGCGCGTGCCCGATGGCCGGCCGCTCGGTGCCGACGAATTCTGTCGCGGCTTTCCGACCGGCGGCGGGCGCAAGCGCGCCGGCGGCATCAACCATTTGCCGGAAACCGAGTTCGACGCATTCGCCGAGCGATTCGAGGCCGCGTTCAGGCTCGATTGACGCAGCTGGCTACGATGGTGCGTGCGTCGTGCACCTTCGCACGACGCGCGCATCGTGATGGATCAACCGGTCGCGCCCGCAAGCACGGCCGGCACGTTGTGACCGTAACAACGTTCCTCCACGCGCTCGGCGATGCGCCAACCCTGCGCGGTGCGCACGAACCGGTCGACGTACCACAGCCCGAGAAACATCACCTGCGTGCCGCCGTCGGGCAGCGCGACTTCCATCGGATTGAAGCAGATCGTGCGGCTGCGCGCGGCGTCACCGTCGAGCCGGATCGACAGGTTGCCGACCATGTGCTGGTACTGCGGAAATTGCGGCAGCACCGTGCGCAGCCACGCCTTCACCTCCGGATAGCGGCCGGCGATGCCGCCCATCGCGCGATAGTCGATTGCAGCGTCAGGGGTGAACACCGCGTCGAGCGCGTCGAAGTCGCGCGTGTCGATCGCAGTCGAATACGCGACGATCAGCTCGCGGATGTCGTGATGGTCGGACAGCGTTTGCAGGTCGGGCATCGGCGGTCTCCGGTCACGCGCCGTTGCGCCGGCGTGCCGCGTGGAGCGCCTCGGCGCGCTGCTTCACGTCGCGCGCGCACTGGTCGAAACCCTGTTTCACCCAAGCGCCGTGGTTCTGCATGATCGTGTCCGCGTTGACGCCGAGGAACTGGTCGGTCGTGAAATAGCGGCAGCGCTCCGCACCGATCGCGTCGATGTACTGGTCGCGGCGCGCGGCGTCCTTGTTGTCGGCGGTCGGGCGCTGCTCCCACGACAGCAGGCGCTCGGGTTCGTACGCGACGAGGATCTCGTTGACGGGAATCACGGTCTCCGTGCCCGGGATGCGCACCTGCATGTGCACGAAATCGCCGATCCTGCCGGTCGTTTCGAAGCCGACGCAGAACGTGTTCCATTCGCCGTAGCGCGGGAAGTCGGTCAGCACTTCCCAGACGACGGCGGCCGGTGCGTCGATGTCGACGGTGATCGAGGTGACGAGATTCGAGGGTTTGGTCATGGCGATGTATCGGATCGGATGAAACCGCGCCTACCCGGGGTGGCGGGACGCTTCGCGGCGGTCGGAAGGCGCCGCGCCGGTATCGGTCGGCGCGCGTGACGGGTGGGGCTCGGGACGTGCGGGGCGTTTTCGCCCGCACGTGCCGCGCAGCGCACCCGACATCGAGCGTAGGCCGGCACACGCGGCGAAGAATCGTCGGAATGGACTAAGGCGTTTCACCGGGGCGGCGGGGTGGTGCGATTGTCGCGACGGTCGGCGGCAGGGACGCGCCGGCGCATCATGCGCGCAGACCGTCGACACCACGCAGCGCAGCCGCGACAATACGGGTCTCTTTCCGCTTTCGTCATCGAGGTGCCCGTGTCCGCCAAGTCGTCCGTTGCTCCCGCGATCGTCTGGTTCCGCGACGATCTACGCGTGACCGACCAGCCCGCGCTGACGCGTGCGGTGGAATCGGGCCGGCCGCTCATTTGCGTATTCGTCGACGACACGGGCGACGGCGCCGGGCGAGCGCTCGGCGGCGCGGCGCGCTGGTGGCTGCACGGGTCGCTGGCCGGGCTCGACGCGGCGCTCGCGCGTCATGGCGGGCGGCTGCTGCTGTTGCGCGGCGACGCGCCGCGCGAGATCGACCGCATCGTGCACGACACGGGCGCGCAAGCCGTGTACTGGAACCGCCGCTATGCGCAACCGCAGCGCGACGCCGACGCGGCGCTGAAGGCGTCGCTCAAGGCGCGCGGCGTCACGGTCGAGAGCAGCAACGGCAGCCTGCTGAACGAGCCGTGGGAGGTGCTGACGGGCAGCGGCACCCCGTATCAGGTGTTCACCGCGTACTGGCGAGCGGCGCGCCGGGATCGCACGGTCGCCGCGCCGCTGCCGGAACCTGAGCGGATCACGTTTCATCCGTGGCCGAAAGCCGCGCGCGACAGCGCGCTGGCGCTCGACGCGCTTGCGTTGCGGCCGCATTCGCCGGATTGGGCCGGCGGCCTGCGCGAGGCGTGGCCCCTGCCCGACGAAGCCGGCGCGCACGCGCAGCTCGACGCGTTCCTGACGACATCGCTCGCCGGCTATGCGGACGCGCGCGATCTGCCCGGCCGTCCCGCGACGAGCCGCCTTTCGCCGTTCCTGCGCTTCGGCAACGTGTCGCCGCGACAGGTGTGGCATGCGGTGCAGGGCGCCGCAAGCGCGGGCGGCGCGGCGGTTGCCGCGGACGCCGACAAATTCCTGAGCGAACTCGGCTGGCGCGAATTCAGCTACACGCTGCTGTACCACTTCCCGGCGCTCGCGACCGACAACTTCCGCGCGCAGTTCGACGCGATGCCGTGGCGTGACGATCCCGCCGCGCTGCGCGCATGGCAGCGCGGGCTGACCGGTTATCCGCTCGTCGATGCGGGCCTGCGCGAACTGTGGACGACCGGCTGGATGCACAACCGCGTGCGGATGGTCGTCGCGTCGTTCCTGATCAAGCATCTGCTGATCGACTGGCGTGCGGGCGAAGCGTGGTTCTGGGACACGCTGGTCGACGCCGATTCCGCGAACAACGCGGCGAGCTGGCAGTGGGTGGCCGGGTGCGGCGCCGACGCCGCGCCGTATTTCCGCATCTTCAATCCGGTCGCGCAGGGGCAGAAGTTCGATCCGGACGGCGCGTACGTGCGGCGCTGGGTGCCCGAGCTTGCCGGTCTCGACAACGCCTCGATCCACGCGCCGTGGGAAGCGTCGCCGCTGGAGCTCGACGCCGCCGGCGTGCGGCTCGGTGTCGACTATCCGGCGCCGCTCGTCGAGCATGCAGCCGCCCGTGCCCGCGCGCTCGATGCGCTGGCGGCATTGCCGAAGCGCCGCTGACCGCACGCTCCGGATTGCCGCATCAATTGCAGAACGCGACGTGTTCGAGCAGCGCGTACGCGACACCCGAACCGAAATAGGCCGCGCCGCACCACGCGACGAACGCGAGCGTGCCGGCGGCCAGCGCCGCGCGGATCATGCCCATGCCGCGTTGCCCGATGCGGGACGCGCGACGCGCGCGTCGTTGATCGGCAGGTGCAGCAACGCCGCGAGCACGCCGAGCGCGATCGAGCCGATCCACAGCGGCAGGTACGAATGCGTCGCGTCGTACACCACCGCGCCGAGCCAGACGCCGAAGAAGCTGCCGAGCTGATGCCCGAAGAACACGAAGCCGAACAGCGTCGCGATGTAGCGCACGCCGAACATCTGCGAGATCACGCCGTTCGTCAGCGGCACGGTGCCGAGCCACGTGAATCCCATCACGGCCGCGAACACGTAGACGCTCGCGGGCGACAGGGGGGCTGCGACGAACACGGCCATCGTGAGCGCACGCACGAGGTACAGCACCGACAGCACGTACTTGCGCCGCAGCAGCCCGCCGAGATGGCCGCACGCATAGGTGCCGGCCACGTTGGTCAACGCGATCAGCGCAAGCGCGACGCTCGCGTGGCGTGCCGGCAGCCCGTGGTCGAGCAGGTACGCGGGAAGATGCGTCGCGATGAACGCGAGCTGGAAGCCGCAGGCGAAGAAACCCGCGTTCAGCAGCCAGAAGCCGCGATGCGCGAACGCCTCGCGCACGGCTTCGCCGATCGACTGGTCGGGGCCGGCGGCGGCAGCCTGCGCGGGGCGGTCGCGTAGCAGCAGGGCGAGCGGGGCAAGCAGCGCCGCGACGAGCGCCAGTGCGACGAACGCGTGCCGCCAGCCGATGCCGCCGATCAGTTCCTGCGCGACGGGCACCATGCAGAACTGGCCGAGCCCGCCGATCGCGCCCGCAACGCCGAGCGCCCAGCCGCGCCGGTCCGGCGGAAACAGGCGGCTCAGCGCGCCATAGATCGACGCGAACGCCGAGCCCGACAGCGCGATGCCGATCACGAGCCCGGCGCCGACCGTGAACATGCCGGTCGTCGCCGCGTGCGCCATCGTGACGAGCCCGGCCGCATACAGCAGCATTCCGGCGACGATCACGCGCAGCGAGCCGAAGCGATCGGCGACCATCCCCGTGAACGGCTGCGCGACGCCCCAGATCAGGTTCTGCAGCGCCAGGGCGAGCCCGAACGCTTCGCGCGACCAGCCGTGGTCGAACGACACCGGCGCGAGGAACAGGCCCTGCACGTGGCGGATGCCGAGCGCGGCGCCCATGATCAGGCCGCCGGCCAGGACGGGCAGCCAGCGGCGGCGGACTTCCTGCTCGATCGGGGTCATGCGTGTCTCCGGATGAAGGCGCGCGGCAAGACGGCCGCGCTCGATCCGATTAGACGATCGGGCCCGTCGTCGCTCAAGCGATCATTCGGTCAGGTTGGCATGCGTGGCAGGAATGCGATGTGGAGCGCGCGGGAGGAGCGGGCGTGCCCGGCAGCGGTCGGGTCGATACGCAAAGGCCGCGCCGGCTTACACCGACGCGGTGTCGTGCGCACGCATCGCGGTATCGCATTCGGCCGCTTCGGCGAGCATCCAGTCGCGCACGTCGGCGACTTCGCGGCGCGGGGCCGGATCGTGCTGGAACAGCCAGTAGCCGTACGCATCCGACAGCGCCTGCGTGTGCGGCCCGAGCACCGCGAGCCGCCCGTCCGCCAGCATCGGCGCGACGAGCGCGAGCCGGCCGAGCGCGACGCCCTGGCCCGCGATCGCCGCCTGGATCACCTGGTCGTACTGGTTGAAGCGCAGCACGCCTTTCGGGCGCGCGCCGCCGAGCCCGGCCGCGTGCAGGTGCGCGCGCCACTGCAATTGCGGCTGCGGCGGCCCGTCGAATTCGAGCAGCACGTGGTCGGCGATCGCGGCCGCGTTCGTGACGGGCCGCGCGGCGAGCGCCGGATGCGCGACCGGCACGACGATCTCGTCGAACAGGCGCAGCGCGCCGGCCGGCGCGCGGTCGCGCGGACAGTAGCGGATCCCGAGGTCGATGCCTTCGGCGCGCAAATCGAGTACCTTGTCGTTCGCGGCGACGCGCAGGTCGATCTCCGGCAGGCGCGCCTGCAGCCGCCCGAGCCGCGGCAGCAGCCACAGCGCGGTGACGCCGATGCTCGCGGTGATCGTGACGGGCTGGCGCTCGCGCGTGGCCGCGAGCGAGGCGACGGTGTCCTGCAGCCCGTGCAGTGCCGCATCCGCGACGCGAAACAGCCGCTCGCCTTCCGGCGTGAACGCGATCTTCCGGTAGCCGCGCTGCAGCAATGCGACGCCGAGGTGCGCTTCGAGCGCGTGTACCTGGCGGCTGACCGCCGATTGCGTGACGCACAGATCCTGCGCGGCGAGCGTGATGCTCATGCGGCGGCCGACGGCGACGAAACCGCGGACGAGGTCGAGCGACGGGAGGCGGACGAGCGGCGTTGACATGCGCGTGACTCATGCGAACGGAGCAGCAAGATTGGTTGAGAACGCGGGGCGCGTCAAGTTCAATGGAGGCTGGTGCGGGCGGTGAAGGATGGGGCGGGCGACGCGCCGGCCGGCTGCGAAGCATGGGCGTGGGCAGGCGCTGACGCGCTCACCCGGACGGACCGCGAAGCATGGGACTGGAGACACGATGACGATTTCGAACGAAGGCAGCGAAATGACGCAGGGCACCCGCGCGGCGGACGCATTGCCGCCCGAGCCGGTGACGCTGCGCGCGGCCGACGGCTATGCATTGCGCGGCCATGTATGGCGCCATCGCGGCGGCAGTGTCGTGCGGCCGGTGACGGTCATCAATTGCGCGACGTCGGTGCGTTGCGACTACTACTTTCGTTTCGCGGCCTGGCTGTTCGCCCAGGGGCGCGACGTGCTCGTCTACGACTATCGCGGCATCGGCGGGTCGCGCCCGGCGCGGCTCGCGAAGCTGCGCGCGAACTGGCTCGACTGGGGGCGGCTCGATTGCGAGGCCGCGCTGCACTACGCACGCGACGCGTTTGCGGGCCAGCCGATCGACGTCGTCGCGCACAGCATCGGCGGGTTCGCGCTTGGGCTCGCCGCATCGAACGTCCACGTGCGGCATGCGGTGACGGTCGGCGCGCAGTATGCGTACTGGCGCGATTACCTGCCGGCCGAACGGCGGCGCATGTGGTGGAAGTGGCACGTCGCGATGCCGGTGCTCGCGGCCGTGTTCGGCTACGTGCCCGCGAAGCGGCTCGGCTGGATGGAGGACACGCCGCGCGGCGTCGCGATGTCGTGGGTGCGCGCGCAGGCACGTTTCGAGGAGGGCTATACGAGCGGCCCGCTCGCCGAACCCGCCGCGAGCCGCGCCGCGTTGCCCGCCCGCTTCGCGGGGCTGTCGGCGCCGATGCTCGCGATTGGCCTCGACGACGACGGGTTCGGCACGGTCGAGGCGATCGAGCGGCTGGTCGGCTACTACACGGGCAGCGACGTCACGCATCTGCGGATCGCGCCGGCCGACATCGGCGTCGACGCGATCGGCCATTTCGCGTTTTTCCACAGCCGCTTCACCGAAACACTGTGGCCGCTCGCGCTCTACTGGCTGCAACACGGCGTGCTGCCGGCCGATGCACCGGGCAACGTGCATGCGATTCACCCGGCATCGCGCGGGCATGGGCCCGGCAGCGGCGTGCCGGGCGTTGCCGCGAACGGGTGACAGGGCGGCCGCGCCATGCATCGCGCATGCCGAGAGGACAAGCGCCGGCGTAGCGCACGGTGCCGGCATCGACGCCGGCGGGCCGCAACGGTTCGCCCTGCCGCCTGATCGATTAACATCGGACGTTTCCTTCCACAGGCCGCCGCACGCCGATGCTCGTCCCGCCCGATTCCGTTTCTCCGTCCGACAGCCCCCGCGCCTGGCGCATGCTGCGGCTCGACGCGCCGCCCGCCGCGGCCCGCGCCGGCGTGCGGATCGCGCGCGTCGATTTCGACTGGCGCGTGCCGCTTGCGTCGCCCGCATATGCCGCACTCGGCAATGACGAGCGCGCGCGCGCCGCACGCTTCATGCGGCATGAGGATGCGGTGCGCAGCGCCGCGACGCGCGCCGCGCTGCGCGACGTGCTCGGCACGGCCCTCGGCATCGCGCCGCAGGCGGTGGCGATCGTCGTCGACGCATCGGGTCGGCCGTCGCTGGACGGCGCGCATCGCGCATCGCTCGACTTCAACGTATCGCATGCGGGCGACCATGCGTTGATTGCGTGGGCCCCCGCGGGGCGCGTCGGCGTCGATATCGAGTCCTGCAATCGCACGGCCGACTGGCGCGCGCTGACGCGCGAAGTGTGCGCGCCCGCCGAAGCCGCCTATCTCGACAGCCTGCCGCCGGCCGAACGGGCCGGCGCATTCATGCGCGTCTGGAGTGCGAAGGAGGCGCTGCTCAAGGCGCTCGGCACGGGCATCGTCGGCGGCCTGGGCGCGTTCGCGGTCATGCCGCCGCGCGATGGCGCGACCCCCGCGACGACGATCGTCGAGCCGGCCGCGCCTGCTGCCGGCGTCGTGGCGTTCGATGCGGCGTGGCTCGACGCGGCGCCCGGCTATGCGGCATGCGTCGCGTGGACGCGTGCGTGAGCCGCGCTCGGCGCGCGGCGCTCATTCGAGCGGCGCGTCGTTCGGCGCCGCATAGCGCGCCTTGATCGCGTCGCTCATCGCGAAGTCGAACGACAACCCCTTCGGCGGTACCGGCTTCATGAACCACTTGTCGTACAGCGCGTCGATCTCGCCGCGCTTCATCAACTGCACGAGCACGCCGTCGACGAGCGCCTTGAACGGCGGATCGTCCTTGCGCAGCATGAACCCGTAGGCTTCCGACGATTGCGGCGTGCCGACGATCTGCCAGTCGGCCGGCTTCGCGGCGAGCTGGCGCACGCCCGCGAGCAGCACGTCGTCCATCATGTACGCGGCCGCGCGGCCCGATTCGAGCGTGAGGCGTCCTTCGCCGTAATCCTTCGCGCTGATGATCCGCATGTTCATCTTCCTTTCCTCGTTCATCTTGCGCAGCAGGCGCTCGGACGTCGTGCCCTGGTTCGTCACGACCGTCTTGCCGGCGAGGTCGGGGAAGTCGCGGATGCCGGAGCTCGTGCGCGTGAGCAGGCGCGTCGTCGCGACGAAGAAGGTGGTCGAGAACGCGACCTGCGCGTGACGCGCGGCGAGGTTCGTGGTGACGCCGCATTCGAGATCGACGGTGCCGTTCTGCACGAGCGGGATGCGGTTCTGCGACGTGACGGGGATGAAGCGCACCTGCAGGTCGGGCTTGCCGGTGCGCGCCTTCACCGCGGCGATCACGCGGTCGCACAGGTCCTGCGAGAAGCCGATGACCTTGCCGTTCGCGTCGGCGTAGGAGAACGGCACCGACGTTTCGCGGTGGCCGATCGAGATCAGATTGCTTTGCCGGATCTTCTCGAGCGTGCCCGACAGCGGCTGCGCGGCGAGCGACGCGCCGCAGGCGAGTGCGCACGCGGCGCACAGCAGGGGGCGGCCGAACCGGATGGCGAGTCGTGACGGGAAGGGCATGGCGGTCTCCGTGGCGAATGATGAACCGTATGTTGCCAAATAAAAAATAATTGCAACACTTGTTAAGCCCCGGATCACACGGGCCGATGCGGCGGGCCGCGCCGGGCATCAGGGAAACTCCCGAGTCGAAATCGGTGAAAAACGGGTTGTCTAGACAAGTTGGCGTGGCTACACTTCAATCCATTCCGAACTTGTCTAGACAGGATTGCTCACATGATTACGTTGACCCCCGGCCATCTGACCCTCCCGCAACTGCGCCAGATCGCACGCGAATCCGTGCAGCTGACGCTCGACCCGGCCAGCTTCGCGAAGATCGACGCGGGCGCGAAGGCCGTCGCCGACATCGCCGCGAAGGGCGAGCCGGCCTACGGCATCAACACGGGCTTCGGCCGCCTGGCCAGCACGCACATCCCGCACGACCAGCTCGAACTGCTGCAGAAGAACCTCGTGCTGTCGCACGCGGTCGGTGTGGGCGAGCCGATGGCACGCTCGTCGGTGCGCCTGCTGATGGCGCTGAAGCTGTCGAGCCTCGGCCGCGGCCACTCGGGCATCCGTCGCGAAGTGATGGACGCGCTGATCAAGCTGTTCAACGCGGACGTGCTGCCGCTGATCCCGGTGAAGGGCTCGGTCGGCGCATCGGGCGACCTCGCGCCGCTCGCGCACATGTCGGCCGTGCTGCTGGGTGTCGGCGAAGTGTTCATCCGCGGCGAGCGTGCAAGCGCACTCGACGGTCTGCGCGTCGCGGGCCTCGCGCCGCTGACGCTGCAGGCGAAGGAAGGCCTGGCGCTGCTGAACGGCACGCAGGCATCGACCGCGCTGGCGCTCGACAACATGTTCGCGATCGAAGATCTGTACCGCACCGCGCTCGTGGCCGGTGCGCTGTCGGTCGATGCGGCTGCCGGTTCGGTGAAGCCGTTCGACGCACGCATTCATGAACTGCGCGGCCACCAGGGCCAGATCGACGCGGCCGCGTCGTATCGCGACCTGCTCGAAGGCTCGCCGATCAACCAGTCGCACCGCGACTGCGACAAGGTGCAGGACCCGTACAGCCTGCGCTGCCAGCCGCAGGTGATGGGCGCGTGCCTGGACCAGATGCGCCATGCGGCCGACGTGCTGCTGGTCGAAGCGAACGCCGTGTCGGACAACCCGCTGATCTTCCCGGATACCGGCGAAGTGCTGTCGGGCGGCAACTTCCACGCGGAACCCGTCGCGTTCGCGGCCGACAACCTCGCGCTCGCCGCAGCGGAAATCGGCGCACTGGCCGAACGCCGCATCGCGCTGCTGATCGACGCGACGCTGTCGGGCCTGCCTCCGTTCCTCGTGCGGGACGGCGGCGTGAACTCGGGCTTCATGATCGCGCACGTGACGGCGGCCGCCCTCGCATCGGAAAACAAGACGCTCGCGCACCCGGCGTCGGTCGACTCGCTGCCGACCTCGGCGAACCAGGAAGACCACGTGTCGATGGCGACGTTCGCCGCGCGCAAGCTCGCCGACATCGCGGACAACACGAAGCATATCCTCGCGATCGAACTGCTGGCCGCCGCACAAGGCGTCGACCTGCGCGCGCCGTACCACACGAGCCCGAAGCTGGCACCGGTGATGGAAACGATCCGCGCCAAGGTCGCGCACTACGAGCTCGACCACTACTTCGCACCGGACATCGCCGTGATCGCAAAGCTGGTCGGCGAGCGCGCGTTCGCGAAGGTCGCGCCGTTCTCGTTCGCATCGGAGCAGTAAGCCCATGAGCGCGCCGGTCTACCAGGAGATCAAGGATTTCATCCTGGCCCGCATCCACGCAGGCGAGTGGGAGGAGGGCGATCAGGTGCCGTCCGAGAACGAGCTGGCGCGCGAATTCAAGGTGGCGCGCATGACCGTCAACCGCGCGCTGCGCGAGTTGACGGCCGAGCAGGTGCTCACCCGCATGAAAGGGGCGGGCACCTACGTCGCGCGGCCGAAGTACGAGTCGACGCTGGTGGCGATCCGCAGCATCTCGGAGGAAGTCGGTGCGCGCGGGCACGCGTATCACGCGAGCGTGCTCGGCCTCGACACGATCCGCGCCGACGAGGCGCTCGCCGACGAGATGCAGGTCGCCGTGCGCACGAAGCTGTTTCATTCGCAGGTGCTGCACTTCGAGAATGACGAGCCCGTGCAGCTCGAAGAACGATGGGTGAATCCGGCGGTCGCGCCGGATTACGCCGAGCAGGATTTCACGAACACGACGCCGAACCTGTACCTGATGCGCGCGGCTCCGCTGCAGCGCGTCGAGTACCGGATCGAAGCGGCGGCCCCGGCGCCGGAGCGGCGCGAGCAGCTGCGGATGGACGACGTCGAGCCGTGTCTGGTTTTACATCGACGCACCTGGTCGCAGGGCGTCGTCGCCTCGGTGGCGAATCTGTGGCATCCCGGCAGCCGTTATCGCTTCACCGGGCATTTCTGATTCCTATTTGATAGTCATTTTCCTTCGGGAGCAGTCGTCATGAACCATCCGAAACACATCGATCCCCGTCTCGATCCGACGCGCACGATCCGCGCGCCGCGCGGCAGCGAGAAAGTCTGCAAGACCTGGCTGGCCGAAGCGGCCTACCGGATGATCCAGAACAACCTCGACCCGGAAGTCGCCGAGCATCCGCATGCGCTCGTGGTGTACGGCGGCATCGGCCGCGCGGCACGCAACTGGGAATGCTACGACCAGATCCTCGCATCGCTGAAGGATCTCGAAGAGAACGAGACGCTGCTGATCCAGTCGGGCAAGCCGGTCGGTGTGTTCCGCACGCACAAGGATGCGCCGCGCGTGCTGCTCGCGAACTCGAACCTCGTGCCGCACTGGGCGAACTGGGATCACTTCCACGAGCTCGACCGCAAGGGCCTGATGATGTACGGCCAGATGACGGCCGGCAGCTGGATCTACATCGGCAGCCAGGGCATCGTTCAGGGCACCTATGAAACGTTCTTCTCGGTCGCGAACCAGCACTTCAACGGCGATCCGTCGGGCCGCTGGATCCTGACGGGCGGCCTCGGCGGCATGGGCGGCGCGCAGCCGCTGGCCGCGACGATGGCCGGCTTCTCGATGATCGCGGTCGAATGCGACGAGACCCGCATCGACTTCCGCCTGAAGACGCGCTACGTCGACAAGAAGGCGACGACGCTCGACGAGGCGCTCGGCATGATCGAGGAAGCGAAGCGCACCGGCAAGCCGGTGTCGATCGGCCTGCTCGGCAACGCGGCCGACGTGTTCGCGGAACTCGTCACGCGCGGCATCACGCCGGATTGCGTGACCGACCAGACGAGCGCGCACGACCCGATCAACGGCTACCTGCCGCAAGGCTGGACCGTCGCGCAATGGCGCGAGGCGCAGAAGGTCGATCCGCAGAGCATCGTGAAGGTCGCGAAGCAGTCGATGGCCGTCCAGGTGCGCGCGATGCTCGCGCTGCAGGAACGCGGCGCGGCGACGCTCGACTACGGCAACAACATCCGCCAGATGGCGCTGGAAATGGGCGTCGAGAACGCATTCGACTTCCCGGGCTTCGTGCCGGCCTACATCCGCCCGCTGTTCTGCGAAGGCAAGGGCCCGTTCCGCTGGGTCGCGCTGTCGGGCGATCCGGAAGATATCTACAAGACCGACCAGAAGGTGAAGGAGCTGATCCCCGACGATCCGCACCTGCACAACTGGCTCGACATGGCGCGTGAACGCATTGCGTTCCAGGGCCTGCCGGCACGGATCTGCTGGGTCGGCGTGAAGGATCGCTATCGCCTCGGCCAGGCGTTCAACGAGATGGTCAAGAACGGCGAGCTGAAGGCGCCGATCGTGATCGGCCGCGACCACCTCGACACCGGTTCGGTTGCCAGCCCGAACCGCGAGACGGAATCGATGAAGGACGGTTCGGACGCCGTGAGCGACTGGCCGCTGCTGAACGCACTGCTGAACACCGCAGGCGGCGCATCGTGGGTGTCGCTGCACCATGGCGGCGGCGTGGGCATGGGCTTCTCGCAGCACTCCGGCGTCGTGATCGTCGCCGACGGTACCGCCGAAGCGCACGAGCGTCTCGGCCGCGTGCTGCTGAACGACCCGGCGACGGGCGTGATGCGCCATGCGGATGCCGGCTACGAACTCGCGCAGCAGACGGCCCGCGAAGCCGGCCTGAAGCTGCCGATGCTCGGCCGCTGAGCATGACGGCGCTCCACCCGGCGCCGGTGAACGCGACGATGATCCGCGCCGCGGATCTCGTCGCGTCGCCCTGGAAGAACGGCGGCGGCGTGACGCGCGAGATCGGCGCGTTCCCGCCGGGCGCCGCGCTCGACGCGTTCGCGTGGCGCGTGAGCGTCGCCGACGTCGGCACGCCCGGGCCGTTCTCGCGTTTCGACGGGATCGACCGCACGCTCGTGCTGCTGTCCGGCGCGGGCATGACGCTCGCCGAGGCAGGCGGCGCCCGCCACGTGCTCGACGCACCGCTGGCCCGCGCGGATTTCGCGGGGGAAGCGGCGATCGACGCGACGCTGCACGACGGCGCGACGCGCGACTTCAACCTGATGACGCGCCGTTCGGCCGCGCGCGGCGCGCTCGACGTATGGCGCGCAGGCGCGCACCGCATCGAGCATGCCGATACCGTGCTGCTGTATTGCGCGGCAGGCGAAGCCGCGGTCGAAATCGACGGCACACGCTACACCCTGGAAGAAATGGACACGCTGCGGCTCGACGGGCCGCGGCGTGCGTTTGACGTCGTCGTGAGCGGTAGCGGCGCGTTGCTCGCCGTGTCGCTCGCCATCGGCGAACGAGACTGAACGCATGAAACCGACTGTCTGGCATCACCTGAGGCTGTGTCCGCACGGCCATCCTGACGAGACGATCGACGACGCGGCGATCGCCGTCGACGAAACCGGCACGATCGTCTGGCTCGGCGCGATGTCCGCGCTGCCGCACGGTTACGCCCACTGGCAGCGCGAGGATCTGCACGGCGCGTGGGTGACGCCGGGCCTCGTCGACTGCCATACGCACCTCGTGTACGGCGGCACGCGTGCCGACGAATTCGCGCAGCGCCTCGCGGGCGTGAGCTACGAGGAAATCGCGCGGCAGGGCGGCGGGATCGTGTCGACGGTGCGCGCGACGCGCGCGGCCGACGAGACGGCGCTGTTCGTGCAGGCCGCAGCCCGCCTGCAGCCGCTGCTCGCCGAAGGCGTGACCGCGATCGAGATCAAGTCGGGCTACGGGCTCGACCTCGCGAGCGAACGCAAGATGCTGCGCGTTGCACGCCAGCTCGGCGAACGCTTTCCGGTCAGCGTCTACACGACCTTCCTCGGCGCGCACGCGCTGCCGCCCGAATATACGGGCCGTGCGGATGCGTACATCGACGAAGTGTGCAACCGGATGCTGCCGGCGCTGGCCGACGAAGGCCTCGTCGACGCGGTCGACGTGTTCTGCGAACGCATCGGCTTTTCGCTCGCGCAGACCGAGCGCGTGTTCGAGGCCGCCACGCGGCGCGGGCTGCCCGTGAAGCTGCATGCGGAGCAACTGTCGAACGCGGGCGGCACGGCGCTGGCCGCGCGTTATCGCGCACTGTCCGCCGATCACCTCGAATTTCTCGACGAAGCCGGCATCGAGGCGATGAAGGCAGCCGGCACGGTTGCCGTGCTGCTGCCCGGCGCGTACTACTTCATCCGCGAGACGCAACTGCCGCCGATCGAGCTGCTGCGCAAGCACGGCGTGCCGATCGCGCTCGCGACCGATCACAACCCCGGCACGTCGCCGCTCGAATCGCTGCTGCTGACGTTGAACATGGGCTGCACGCTGTTCCGCATGACGGTGCCCGAGGTGCTGCAGGGCGTCACGCGCCATGCGGCCGCGGCGCTCGGCCGCGCGGATCGCCACGGCGCGCTCGAGGTCGGTCGCCAGGCCGACTTCGCCGCGTGGTCGGTCGGCTCGCTGGCGGAGCTCGCCTACTGGATCGGCCGGCCGCTGTGCGAGCAGGTCGTACGCGGCGGCACGACCGTGTTTCGCCGGATGAATGGATAGCCTCATGACCGACACCACGTTGTTCGCAGACCATGCGTACCTGCCCGATGGCTGGCGCCGTAACGTCCTGCTGCGCTGGGACGCGGCCGGCACGCTGACCGGCGTGACGCCCGACACCGACGCACCCGCGGGCGTCGCACGCGCGGCCGGGCCGGTGCTGCCCGGCATGCCGAACCTGCATTCGCACGCGTTCCAGCGCGCGATGGCGGGGCTCACCGAATATCGCGCGAATCCGTCCGACAGCTTCTGGAGCTGGCGCGACCTGATGTACCGCTTCGCGCTGAAGATCACGCCCGACGCGCTCGCCGCGATCGCGCGCTGGCTGTATGTCGAGATGCTCAAGTGCGGCTACACGTCGGTGTGCGAATTCCACTACGTGCACCACACGCAGGACGGCTCGCGCTATCCGCAGATCGCCGAGCTCGGCACGCGCGTGATCGACGCCGCGCGCGCCGCCGGCATCGGCATCACGATGCTGCCGGTGTCGTACCAGTTCGCCGGTTTCGGCGACAAGCCGCCGCGTGACGACCAGCGCCGCTTCATCAATACGCCTGACGGCCTGCTCGAACTGCTCGACGCGATGCGTCGCGTCGCGCCGGAGCACGGCGGGCTGCGTTACGGCGTCGCACCGCACTCGCTGCGGGCGGTATCCGAAAACGGCTTGCGCGTGCTGCTCGACGGGCTGCCCGGCGATGCGCCCGTGCATATCCATATCGCCGAGCAGACGGCCGAAGTCGACGACTGCGTGCGTGCGTACGGCGCGCGCCCCGTGCAATGGCTGCTCGATCGTTTCGACGTCGATGCACGCTGGTGTCTGGTGCACGCGACGCACGTCGACGCGGCTGAAACGACGGCGCTCGCGAAGCGTCGCGCGGTTGCCGGCCTGTGCCTGACGACCGAAGCGAACCTTGGCGACGGCGTGTTCCCGGCGGTCGACTATCTCGCGCAGGGCGGCGTGATCGGCGTCGGCTCCGACAGCCACGCGTCGGTCGACTGGCGCGCCGAGCTGCGCCTGCTCGAATACGGCCAACGGCTCGTGCACCGCGCGCGCAACGTGCTGGCGAGCGAGTCGCAGGCACATGTCGCCGATCGCCTGTTCGACGCGTCGCTCGCCGGTGGCGCGCAGGCCAGCGGGCGGCGCGTCGGTGCGCTGCAAGAAGGGTGCCGCGCCGACTGGCTCGTGCTCGATCCCGATCATCCGGCGATCGCCGAACACGACAGCGCATCGTGGTTGTCGGGTATCGTGTTCGCGGAGCACGGCGACACGCCGGTGCTCGACGTCTACACAGGCGGCGAGCGCGTCGTGAGCGGCCGCCGTCATCGCGACGAAGCCGTCGCGTATGCCGACTACCGCGCCGCGCTGGCGCAACTGCTGCGCTGACGCGCGCAACCGGCGCACGCCGCAAGCGTGCGCCGGCAGACCTCCAACGGTGATGCGACATGACTGAACAACCGGCTGTATTCACGCTGAAGCAGGGCACGCTGCCGCTGCTGATCTCGATTCCGCACGCAGGCACGCACATTCCCGACGACATCGCCGCGACGATGACGGCCGACGCGCGTTTCGTCGACGATTGCGACTGGCATCTCGAACGGCTGTACGGATTCGCGGCCGACCTCGGCGCATCGATCCTCGTACCGTCGCATGCGCGTTACGTCGTCGACTTGAACCGGCCGCCCGACAACGAGAACCTGTACCCGGGGCAGGACACGACGGGGCTCGTGCCGGTCGATACGTTCGACAAGGCGCCGCTGTATCCGGCGAACGCGCTGCCGGGCAACGACGAGATCATGCGTCGCCGCGATCGCTACTGGCTGCCGTATCACGAGGCGCTGCAAGGCGAGGTCGCGCGCCTGAAGCGCGAGCACGGCCGCGTGCTCGTGTGGGAAGCGCATTCGATCCGCTCGCACGTGCCGCGCTTCTTCGACGGCCGCCTGCCTGACTTCAACTTCGGCACGTCGAGCGGCGCGAGTGCCGCGCCGGGCCTGGCCGAAGCGCTGGCCGCGCGCGTGCTCGAACATGGCGGCTATACGGCGGTCGCGAACGGGCGCTTCAAGGGCGGCTACATCACGCGTCACTACGGCGTGCCCGCTACCGGCGTCGAGGCCGTGCAGCTCGAGCTCTCGCAGATCACCTACATGGAAGAGACGCGGCCCTACGCGTATGACGAAGCACGTGCGGCGCGGATCGTGCCGCTATTGCGGACGCTCGTCGAAACCGCGCTCGCGCATCGTTGAACGCGGGCCGCTCGGATGCGGCAGCGCGGCGGAGCAGGCGCGTCATGGCCCGCCGGCACGCGGCATGCCGCACCGATGCAGTGCACAACACGGCATCGATCCACGGGATCGATGCCGTTTTTTTTTCGTAGGGCTTTCGTCTGTTCGATGACGTCATCGGCACCTGAAAATTTGACGCAATTTTTAGGTGATATAAGCTGAATGTCAGGAAGTCGTCACGCGCGCAGGCGCGGCGGGGCCATCGATCGTGGCCGCAACCCGCCGGAATGCGCGGCGAGACACCTTGCCGACGTGTCGCCGCGCGGCATTGCCGCATGCGCTTGATCGCGACACGTGTCCTGCCTTCATCCGTCAGTCGAGTACGATCGTGAAAGCCGCCAGCCCTTCGATACGCCGGACGCGAAGTCCGTCGGCGGGCGCGCCGCCTCAGGCCGGGCCGTCCCGGCATGCTGATCGCGGCACGCGTGCCGCCTTTTTACGCGAGCCTCGCTTCTTCGCCATTTCCCATCGCAGCCTGCGCCGCTTCAATCTCGTGTCCGCGCACGTATTCAGCGCGGTGCAGTGCGACGGCAGCGCGTCGTTGTTGCCCTAGCGTCGTTTTCCGCTTCCGTTCCGGGTCGCACCGCCTGTTGCCGCATCGTCCGCGCGGCAGGATCGCGCATGGGCATGCGCCGCGTCGTGGCGCGCGCGTGCGGCGCCGGCGCGAACCTTCAACGTCCCGCGTGCAGACGCATCGCGCGCGATTACCGGAGAGCCGCCCATGCGTGCGCGCCCGATCGTAGCCGTCACCGCCGACCGCATCCTGCGCGGTGCGCATCCGAACCATACGGCGGGGGAGAAGTACCTGGCCGCGCTCGTCGACGGCGCCGGTGCGCTTGCGTTCGTGCTGCCCGCGCTCGGCGCGCGCCAGCCGGCCGACGCGATCGTCGCGGCAGTCGACGGGTTGCTGTTCACCGGCAGCTATTCGAACGTCGAGCCGCATCATTACGGCGGCGGCGCGAGCGTGCCCGACACGCTGCATGACCCCGCGCGTGACGCGACCGCGCTGCCGCTGATCCGCGAGGCGATCGACGCGGGCGTGCCCGTGCTGGCGATCTGTCGCGGCATGCAGGAGCTGAACGTCGCCTACGGCGGCACGCTGCATCAGCGGCTGCACGCGACCACCGGCTTCGACGATCACCGCGAGCGGCCCGCCGATCCGCTCGAACGGCAGTACGGCCCCGCGCACGTCGTGCAGTTCGCGCCGGGCGGCCTGCTGCAGCGGGTCGCGCGCGGCGCGCAGGAAGCAACGGTCAATTCTCTGCACGACCAGGGCATCGCGCAGCTCGGCGTCGGGCTCGTCGTCGAAGCCAGTGCGCCCGACGGACTGGTCGAGGCCGTCAGCGTGCGCGGCGCGCGCGCGTTCGCGCTCGGCGTGCAGTGGCATCCCGAATGGCGCTACGCGGAACAGCCGCTGTCGCGCGATATCTTCGCGGCGTTCGGCGCGGCGTGCCGCGCGCGCATGGCGCATCGCATTCATGCCGCCGGCGGCGCGATGCCGTCGCCGGCCGCATCCGACGTCGACTGACAGAGGCCGATCATGCAACCCGAACTGAGCGAATTCCTGCGGCAGCACCGCATCACCGAGGTCGAGGCGATCATTCCCGACATGGCCGGCATTGCGCGCGGCAAGATCATTCCGCGCAACAAGTTCGAATCCGGCGAATCGATGCGCCTGCCGCAGGCGGTGATGGTGCAGACCGTCACCGGCGACTATCCGGAGGACGGCACGCTGACCGGCGTGACCGACCCCGACATGGTGTGCGTGCCCGATCCGTCGACGATCTGCCTGATTCCGTGGGCCGTCGACCCGACCGCGCAGGTGATCCACGACTGCGTGCACTTCGACGGCTCGCCGGTCGAGATCTCGCCGCGCTATGTGCTGCGACGCGTGCTCGACCTGTACCAGGCGAAGGGCTGGCAGCCGGTCGTTGCACCCGAGCTCGAGTTCTATCTCGTCGACATGAACGCCGATCCCGACTTGCCGCTGCGTCCGCCGGTCGGCCGCACCGGGCGTGCGGAGACCGGCCGGCAGTCGTATTCGATCGAGGCCGTGAACGAGTTCGATTCGCTGTTCGAGGACATCTACGAATACTGCGAGATGCAGGGGCTCGATATCGAGACACTGATCCACGAGGTCGGCGCCGCGCAGATGGAGATCAACTTCGTGCACGGCGATGCGCTGTCGCTCGCCGACCAGGTGTTCCTGTTCAAGCGCACCGTGCGCGAGGCGGCGCTGCGCCACAACATGTACGCGACCTTCATGGCGAAGCCGATGCAGGACGAGCCGGGCTCGGCGATGCACATCCACCAGAGCCTGGCCGACGCGCGCACGGGACGCAACCTGTTCTCCAACGAGGACGGTACGGTGTCGCCGATGTTCCACAGCTATCTCGCGGGGCTGCAGAAGTACACGCCCGCACTGATGCCGATCTTCGCGCCGTACATCAACTCGTATCGCCGCCTGTCGCGCTTCATGGCTGCGCCGATCAACGTGCAGTGGGGCTACGACAATCGCACGGTCGGTTTCCGCATTCCGCAGTCAGGCGCGTCGGCGCGCCGTATCGAGAACCGGATCCCGGGCGTCGACTGCAATCCGTACCTCGCGTTCGCCGCGACGCTCGCGGCCGGCTATCTCGGCTTGACCCAGCAGCTCGCGCCGACCGAGCCGATCGCGTCGGACGGCTACAACCTGCCGTACCAGCTGCCGCGCAATCTCGAGGAGGGCATCTCGCTGATGGCGGCCTGCACGCCGCTGGCCGCCATTCTCGGCGACAAGTTCGTGAAGGCCTATCTGGCGCTGAAGGACACCGAATACGAAGCGTTCTTCCGCGTGATCAGCTCATGGGAACGCAGGCATTTGCTGCTGCACGTCTGAGCGTGCGGCACGGTTATCCGGAGGAAACATGACCGATAAAAACGACGCTGTATCGCCGCCATCGACCGCGGATTATCGTGCGCTCGACGCCGCACACCACATCCACCCGTTCTCCGACATGGGCGCGCTGAACCGCGCCGGCAGCCGCGTGATCGTGAAGGCCGACGGCGTCTACCTGTGGGACTCCGACGGCAACAAGGTGATCGACGGGATGGCCGGCCTCTGGTGCGTGAACGTCGGCTACGGCCGCAAGGAACTCGCCGACGCCGCGTATCGCCAGATCCAGGAACTGCCGTTCTACAACACGTTCTTCAAGACCACGCACCCGCCGGTGATCGAGCTTTCCGCGATGCTCGCGGAAGTCACGCCGGCCGGCTTCAACCACTTCTTCTATTGCAACAGCGGCTCGGAAGGCAACGACACCGTGCTGCGCCTCGTGCACCAGTACTGGCGCGTGCAGGGCCAACCGCAGAAGAAGTACGTGATCTCGCGCAAGAACGGCTATCACGGCTCGACGATCGCCGGCGGCACGCTCGGCGGGATGGGCTACATGCACGAGCAGATGCCGTCGAAAGTCGAAAACATCGTGCACATCGACCAGCCGTATTTCTTCGGCGAAGCAGCGGCCGGCGAAACGCCGGAAGCGTTCGGCCTGGCGCGCGCGCAGCAGCTCGAAGCGAAGATCCTCGAACTCGGCGCGGAGAACGTCGCGGCCTTCATCGGCGAGCCGTTCCAGGGCGCGGGCGGCGTGATCTTCCCGCCGTCGACGTACTGGCCGGAAATCCAGCGGATCTGCCGCAAGTACGACATCCTGCTGGTGGCCGACGAAGTGATCGGCGGCTTCGGCCGCACCGGCGAATGGTTCGCCCACCAGCACTTCGGTTTCGAACCCGATCTCATCACGATGGCCAAGGGTCTCACGTCGGGCTACGTGCCGATGGGGGCGGTCGGCATTCACGAGCGGATCGCGCGGCCGATCATCGACAACGGCGAATTCAATCATGGCCTCACGTACTCGGGCCACCCGGTCGCGGCGGCCGTCGCGGTCGCGAACCTGAAGCTGCTGCGCGACGAAGGGATCGTCGAGCGCGTGAAGAACGACATCGGGCCGTATTTCCAGCGGCGGCTGCGCGATGCGCTGGGCGACCATCCGATCGTCGGGGAGATTGCGGGAGCGGGGCTGGTCGCGGGCGTTCAGCTGGCGCGCGACCGGGAGCGGCACGAGCGGTTCGGTGCGAACGTCGATATCGGCACGATCTGCCGCGACTTCTGTTTCAACGGCAACCTGATCATGCGTGCGACCGGCGACCGGATGCTGCTGTCGCCGCCGCTCGTGATTCGCGAGGCGGAGGTCGACGAGATCGTCGACAAGGCAAAGCGCGCATTCGATGCGACGGCGGAGCGGGTGGGGCGCGCGGAGTAAGTAAGCCGGCGCAGCATCGCGTGTGCGCCGAGGGGCAAGCGCGACGCCAAAACGAAAAGGCCCTGCGTCGTGAGACGCAGGGCCTTGAATTCTTTGGTGGGCGGTACTGGGATCGAACCAGTGACCCCTGCCGTGTGAAGGCAGTGCTCTACCGCTGAGCTAACCGCCCAAAGAAGCTGAAATTATGTCAGTGCTTTGAGGGTCTGTAAAGTACTTTCTGCAAATATTTTTCAGATCCCTGCACATACCTGCCAGCCGGCCGTTCGCTCAGCCTGCGAGCGCGGGCAGGGCGTCGATCGACGCGCGCACGTAATCCGCGAAGCGCAGCGCAACCGGCTCGGTGGTGCCGCTGCGCTTCAGCGCGAGCGTGCGCGATTCGAGCGACGCATCCTTCAGCGGCCGGAACGCGAGCCGGTCGCTCTTCACCTGCTGCAGCACGCGCGGCACGAGCGCGATACCCATCCCGAACTCGATCATCGACAGGATCGTCTGCCACAGCCGTGCCTCGTGGCGGATCAGTGGACTGAAGCCGGCATTCACGCACTGCGCGATGATCAGGTCGTGATAGTGCGGCGCCGCTTCGCGCGGGAACAGGATGAACGGTTCCGCGGCCAGTGCGGCGAGCGCGACCTGCCTGCGCTGCGCGAGCGGATGCGCGGCCGGCAGGCAGCACACGAACGGTTCCGCATAGACGGGCGTCGATTCGACCTCGGGCGGGAAGTGGCCCCAGTGCGCGTAGCCGAGATCGATCTGGCCGCGCTGGATCGCCCGCACCTGCGCCTGCGTGTTCATTTCGCTCAGCACGACTTCGACGCCGGGATAGTCGGCCTCGAAGCGTCGCACGGCATCGGGCAGCCCGCGATACAGCATCGAATGAACGAAGCCGATCCGCAGCCGGCCCGCGAGCCCCGACGCGGAGCGCACCGTCAGGCGTTCGGCCTCGGCCGCCTGCAGCAGCAGCCGGCGCGCTTCGCCGAGCAGCACCTCGCCCGCGTTGGTCAGCGCGACGGTCTTGTTGGTGCGCGAGAACAACTGTACGCCGAGCGCATCCTCGAACTTGCGGATGTCGAAACTCAGCGCCGGCTGCGAGATGAACAGGCGCTTCGCCGCGCGCCCGAAATGCAGCTCCTCGGCGACCGCCACGAAGTAGCGCAACTGCCTCAGTTCCATCGTGTCTCCTCGCGGCGTCGGCATCGATAAGCGATATCTATCGTACCGGATAAATCCTGTATTGGACGCTTATCGATCGCACGCCTACGCTCTGCGGAAGGCTTTGCACGGGACTGGCCGGGCGCCGCGGCGCCGCGCCCAGCCGACGTGCAGGCAACCCAGGAGACGCATGCATGAACGACACCGCTCGCACGCCGGACGCCGGCGCATCCAATATCCCCGACAGCCGGGGCATCAATTTCTTCACCGTCGATCCCGATCTCGGCGCGTTGCTGAAGCTGCATCTCGGCGAGGCCCGCTATGGCGAGTTCGAGCCGCAACTGCGCGCGCTCGGCGCACGCGTGTCGGGCGAACTCGACGAATGGGCGTCGCGCGCGGACAAGCACCCGCCCGTGCTCGAGCACCGCAATCGGCGCGGCGAGGCCGTGCAGCGGATCGACAAGGATCCCGCGTATGTCGCGCTCGAACGCGTCGCGTATGCCGAGCTCGGGCTTGCATCGCTGAGCCACGGGGCCGAATCGGTGCCGCCGCTCGTCAAGTACGCGCTGACGTTCCTGTTCGTGCAGGCGGAATTCGGGCTGTGCTGCCCGGTCAGCATGACCGATTCGCTGACGCGCACGCTACGCCGTTTCGGCGATCCGGCGCTCGTCGCGCGTTACCTGCCGATGCTCGCGTCACGCGATTTCGACACGCTGTACCAGGGCGCGATGTTTATGACCGAGCAGGCGGCGGGCTCCGACGTCGGCCGGATCGCGACGCGGGCGACGCGCGAGACCGGCGCGCACGGCGAGACCGTCTGGCGCCTGACCGGCGACAAGTGGTTCTGCTCGAACGCGGACGCCGAGCTCGCGATGGTGCTCGCGCGGCCCGACGGCGCGCCGGACGGCATCAAGGGCCTCGCGCTGTTCCTGCTGCCGAAGACGCTGCCGGACGGCAAGCGCAACCGCTACCGGATCGTGCGTCTGAAGGACAAGCTCGGCAGCCGTTCGATGGCGAGCGGCGAGATCGCGCTCGAAGGTGCGCAGGCGTACCTGATCGGCGAGATCGGCCGCGGCTTTCACCAGATGGCCGACATGATCAACATGTCGCGGCTGTCGAACGGCGTGCGCGCGGCGGGGCTGATGCGGCGCGCGCTGAACGAGGCGCTGCACGTCGCCGCGCACCGCGAGGCCTTCGGCCGCAAGCTGATCGAGATGCCGCTGATGCAGCGCCAGTTGCTGAAGATGCTGCTGCCGGCCGAGGCCGCGCGCGCGATGTTCATGCAGATCGCGCTGCTGCTGCCGCAGGCCGATGCGGGCGACGAGCAGGCCGCGCGCTGCGTGCGGATCCTGACGCCGCTGATCAAGTTCCGCGCGTGCCGCGATGCGCGCCGTGTGACGGGCGATGCGATGGAGGTGCGCGGCGGCACCGGCTACATCGAGGAGTGGAGCGACGCGCGCATCGTGCGCGACGCGCATCTCGGCTCGATCTGGGAAGGCACGAGCAACATCGTCGCGCTCGACGTCGCGCGGGCCGCGCAGCGCGAGTACGCACTCGATGCGCTGCGCGCGTTCCTCGGCGACCGCCTCGGCGCGGCGCCGCTGCCCGATGCCAGCCGTGCGGCGCTGCGGCGCATTCTCGCGCGTGCGTGCGACGCGCTCGCGCGGGTCGCTGACGAAGGTGACGACGCGCGCGTGCGGCAGGCCGCGTCCGCGCTGTACTACGCGAGTGCGGCCGTGCTGATGGCGTGCGAGGGCGTGCGGCTCGCGCCGGATTTCCGGCGGCTCGCGCTCGCGCATCTGGTCGTGCGCCACAAGCTGCTGCCGGTCGATCCGCTCGCGCCGGCGTCGCGCGACGACGAATCGGCCGCGTACGACGCACTGCTGCGCGGCACGCCGATCGCGCTCGATACCGCGCTCGACCTGCTGCCGGAGGTCGAACGATGAGCACGACGCGCGGCGCACTGGACGGCCTGAAGGTCGTCGACCTGAGCCGGGTGCTCGGCGGCCCGTACTGCACGCAGGCGCTCGCCGACCACGGGGCGACGGTGGTCAAGATCGAGCCGCCGGACGGCGACGAGACGCGCGGCTGGGGGCCGCCGTTCCTCGGCGATACCGCGTGGTACTTCATGGGCGTGAACCGCAACAAGGAAGGGCTCGCGCTCGACCTGTCGCGCGACGAGGGGCGCGCGATCCTGTGGCGCCTGCTCGACGACGCCGACGTGCTCGTCGAGAACTTCAAGCCCGGCACGCTCGCGCGCTGGGGGATGGACTACGCGCGCGACCTGCAGCCGCGCTTCCCGCGCCTGATCCACTGCGCGGTGACGGGCTTCGGCGAAGGCGGCCCGCTCGGCGGGCTGCCCGGCTACGACGCGGTGATCCAGGCGATGGCGGGGCTGATGAGCGTCAACGGCGAGCGCGACGGCGACGCAACGCGCATCGGCCTGCCGATCGTCGACATGGTCACGGGCCTCAACGCGTTGGCCGGCATCCTGCTGGCGCTCGCCGAGCGCGAGAAGAGCGGGCGCGGGCAGTCGATCGACATCGCGCTGTACGACTGCGGCGTGTCGCTGCTGCATCCGCACCTGCCGAACTTCTTCGGTTCCGGGCGCGTGCCGGCGCGCAGCGGCAACGCACATCCGAACATCGCGCCGTACGACAGCTATCGCACCGCGACCGTGCCGATCTTCCTCGCGATCGGCAACGACCGGCAATTCGCGCGGCTCGTCGCGCATCTCGGCGTGCCGGCGCTCGCCGGCGATCCGCGCTTCGTCGACAACCGCAGCCGCTGCGCGCACCGTCCCGAGCTGAAGGCCGAACTGGAAGCACGGCTCGCCGAGCACGCCTGCGAGCCGCTCGCACGCGACCTGATGGCGGCGGGCGTGCCGTGCGGGCCGGTGCGCACGGTGGCCGACGTCGCGCACGATCCGCATGCGCTGCACCGAAACCTGTTCGTCGAGATCGGTGCGTATCGCGGCACGGCGTCGCCGGTGAAGCTGTCGCGCACGCCGGCCACCTATCGTTCGCCGCCGCCCGCACTCGGTGGCGATACGCGCGCGGTGCTCGAGCGCCTCGGCGTCGATCCCGCGCTCCAGCAGCAACTGCTCGACGCCGGCGTGCTGCGGGAGGCGCCCGGCTAGGCGCCGCCGACCGACACGACGCCGCCGGCCGGCGGCGCGATGCCGGCCACCCGGGAAAGGCGCGCGACAGTCGCGTCCCCGACACACCAACATGGAGACATCGATGAGCCGTCCGCAATCCCCGACCGCCGCGCCGCAACCGCGGCCCGGCCGCGCCGCCTTCGCGGCGTTCGTCGGCACCACGATCGAGTGGTACGACTTCTACATCTACGGCACGGCCGCTGCGCTCGTGTTCGGCAAGGTGTTCTTTGCGAGCACGATGGATCCCGGCGTCGCGACGCTGCTGGCGTTCGTCACGTTCTGGGCCGGCTTCGCCGCGCGGCCGCTCGGCGGCATCGTGTTCGGGCATCTCGGCGACCGCGTCGGCCGCAAGACCGCGCTCGTGATCACGCTGGTGATGATGGGGCTCGCGACGACCGGCATCGGCCTGTTGCCCGGCTATGCGCAGATCGGCGTCTGGGCGCCGGCCGGCCTCGTCGTGCTGCGCGTGCTGCAGGGCATCGCGGTCGGCGGCGAGTGGGGCGGCGCGGTGCTGATCGCGAGCGAGAACGCGCCGAAGCATCGCAGCATCCTGTATGCGGCGTTCGCGCAGCAGGGTTCGCCCACCGGCAACCTGCTGGCCACGGCCGCATTCTTCGCGCTGAGCGCGCTGCCCACCCCGTCGTTCCTGATGTGGGGCTGGCGCATTCCGTTCCTGCTGTCGGCCGTGCTCGTGATCATCGGCATGGTGATCCGGCTGAAGCTCGAGGAGTCGGCCGACATGCAGCGCGTGCTCGCGCGCAAGCGCACCGTGAAGCTGCCGCTGCGCGACGTCGTGCGCGATCACTGGGTCGTCGTGCTGCTCGCGGCCGGCACGCTGCCGGTGATCAACGTCACGTACTTCCGCAGCACGTTCGCGCTGTCGTGGGCGACCAGGGAACTCGGTTACGCGCAGGGCACGTTCCTCGGCATCCTGTCGATCTCGCTCGTCGTGCAGTTCCTGATGCAGCCGGTCGGCGCGTGGTTCGTGTCGAAGGTCGACATGCGCCGCGCGATGTGCTGGATCCTGATTCCGGAAATCGTGCTGATGCCCGTGATGTTCCATGCGCTCGCGACGCGCTCGTACTGGGTGGCCGTCGCGGGCATGTGCATCTCGACGATTCCGTCGGCGATGTTTTATGGCGCGGTCGGCGGCGTGCTCGCGCGCGTGTTTCCGGCCAACATCCGCTACACGGGCCTGTCGCTTGCGTATCAACTGAGCGCGCTCGTCGTGGGGGGCGGCACGCCGGTGCTCGCGCAGGCGATCCTCAACGCGACCGGCAGCATCGTCGGCGTCGCGGTCGCATCGGGGCTTTATGCGCTCGTGTCGCTCGTGTGCATGCTGGCGCTGCTGAATCGCACCGGGTATCGCGCGGACGAACTGTCGACGGCCGAACGCAGCGACGCGGCCGAATGGGGCACGGAAGGCGCCGCCGCCGACACCCCGGCCGGTGCGGTCCCGCCGCCGGACGATCGCGGCACGCTGAAGCCGGTGGGTTGAATCGGGCGGTCGGTGTGACCGGGGGGCCGGCGGTATCGCATGCCCCGGCCGTGTCGCATCGCATCGGTTCGGATGCGCCAAAAGCAAACGGCACCGTGCGATGACACGGTGCCGTTTGTCGTTTCCCGCGAGGCGACCGGCGCGGCCGGCCGTCGCGAATGATGCCGGTCAGCCTTCCGTCGGCGGCACGTAGCCGGACGCCTGGTCCGCGCCGTCGCCGAAGAAGTACTTCTCGGTCTGTTTCATCAGGTACTGGCGCGCACGCGGGTCGGCCATGTTCAGGCGGTTTTCGTTGATCAGCATCGTTTGCTGCTTCAACCAGCCTTGCCACGCTTCCTTCGAGACGCTCTCGTAAATGCGCTTGCCGAGTTCGCCCGGCAGCGGCGGGAAATCGAGGCCTTCGGCTTCCTTGCCGAGCTTCGCGCATTGGATCATTCGAGCCATCGTGTACTTCTCCTGTAATCGGACTGGGGGAGGGCAGTCGTGCCTGCGCTCAGAGCTGTTTCATCAGCACGAGCGACTTGCGCTGCCAGTTATAGAGTTTGCGGCGGTCTTCCGGCAGGTCGTCGACGCTGACCTTGACGAAGCCGCGCTTGAGGAACCAGTGCTCGGTGCGCGTCGTGAGCACGAAGATATGCGTGAGGCCGCGCGCGCGGGCACGCTGCTCGATGCGCTTGAGCAGGCGTTCGCCGTCGCCCGAGCCCTGCGCTTCCGGCGCGACCGTCAGGCACGCCATCTCGCCGATCTTCTCCTGCTGGTACGGATACAGCGCCGCGCAGCCGAACAGCACGCCATCGTGCTCGATCACCGAGAAGTGGTCGATGTCGCGTTCGATCTGGTGGCGGCCGCGCCGCACCAGCGTGCCGTCCGACTCGAGCGGCTCGATCAGCGACAGGATGCCGCCGACGTCGTCCGGCGTCGCTTCGCGCAGGCTCTCGAGGTTCTCGTACGAGATCATCGTGCCGACGCCGTCGTGCAGGAACAGTTCGAGCAGCATGCTGCCGTCGAGCGATTGCGGGATCAGGTGCGCCCGGGTCACGCCGCCGCGGCACGCACGGATCGAATGCTTCAGGAAAAATGCGTCGTCGCCCTGGACGTTGCCGGAATCGAGCAGCTCGGCCGCCGCGTCGAGCGACATTTCACGCACCAGCTCGCCTTCGTCGTCGACGATGCCGGGCGCTTCGGTCAGGAAGATGATCTTGTCGGCGCGCAGCGCGATCGCGGCGGCCGACGCGACATCTTCCATCGACAGGTTGAACGCTTCGCCGGTCGGCGAGAAGCCGAGCGGCGACAGCAGCACGAGCTTGCGGCTCGCGAGCGAATGACGGATCGATTCGGCGTCGATCTTGCGCACGATGCCCGTATGCGCGAAATCGACCCCGTCGAGAATCCCCACCGGCCGTGCGGTCACGAAGTTGCCCGACACGACGCTGATGTGCGCGTGCGCCATCGGCGAGTTCGGCAGACCCTGGCTGATCGCGGCCTCGATGTCGAGACGCACTTCACCGGCCGCTTCCTTCGCGGATTCGAGCGCGCGCGCATCGGTGATGCGCAGCCCGTGCGAAAACTCGGATTCGACACCGTGCAGGCTCAGCTGCTCCTCGACCTGCGGGCGCGAGCCGTGCACCAGCACGATCTGGATACCCATCGCCTGCAGCAGCGCGATGTCGGACACGAGCGCATTCAGCAGCCCCTGCTGCACCACCTCGCCGCCGAACCCCACGACGAACGTGCTGTTGCGGAACTTGTGGATATAGGGCGCGACGGAGCGCATCCAGTCGACGAACTGCGCGTGACTGGCGGTCGAGTCGTCGGCAGCCGGCGGCGTCGTGGCGCCGGTCTGGGCGGGAGGGAGGTCGGTTTGGGAATTCATGGGCGGGATTATAATGCGCCCCCATGTCGAATGTACCTAAAAGTCCCGCGCCGAC
>NZ_JAAGPH010000063.1:0-42325 GCF_017104705.1 Burkholderia sp. Se-20373
CGTCCGGATTGCGGCGCACGCGCATCGTGTTCCTGACGATCGTGCGGGCCGGCGCGAGATCGAATTCGAGCGCGACGGAATCGATGAGGAAGGCCGGCGGCGTGTAGTCGGCGCGGCGGATCACGGTGGAGGAGGCGTTGTCGGACATGGTCGTCGAGATCGGTGGAGTGGGGGACGGGCCCGTGGCACGGGCCGGGCGAACCGGGCCATTGTACAAAGGCTGGCGGCCGCGTGCCGGGCGAACTTTTTACCGGTTCCGGGAGTCCGCGTATTATCGGCATCCCATTACGGTTCGCGCGGTGCGACGAACGGGTGACGGATCGAAGAGGATCAACATGAAACGCGAATGGATTCAACGCGGTGCGGGCTGGGCGGCGGTGCTGTGCGTGGCGCTGCTGACCGGCTGCACCAGCTACGTGACGACCCAGGTCACGGCCTTCTCCGACTGGAGCGGCAGCGACGCGACACGCACCTATGCGTTCACGCGTACCGAGGCGCAGAAGAACAGCATCGAGCAGTCGACCTACGAGCCGATCGTCGCGAACGAGCTGTCGACGTATGCATTCCGGCAGGTGCCGCAGGCGCAGGCGCGCTACCTCGTCGGGTTGACCTATGCGGTCGGCAGCGATCTCGTGACGGTGCCGCAGCCGGTCTATTACGATCCGTGGTTCGCGCCCGGGCCGTACTGGCGGCGCGGGCCGTGGGGCCCGTGGGGTCCCTGGGGGCCGATGCCGGCCGGCTACGTCGCGCAGACGTACCAGGTGTTCGACTACACGCTTGGCATCCGCATCACCGAGCGCGCGACGGGCAAGGAGGTGTACAACGTGTCCGCGCGCACGACCGGCGACAACGGCACGCTGCTGTACGCGATGCCGTTCCTCGCGCGCAGTGCGCTCGCCGACTTCCCGCTGTCCAACGGCGCGGTTCGCTCGGTCCGGCTGCCGGTCGACAAGCGCGGCGGCCCGGCGGCGCCGGCTGCCAACGAACGCGTGGTGCCGGCCACGCCCGCTTCGGGCGCCGCCGCCGCGAAGTAACGCGGTACCCCTCTCGGCGCGGCCGTCCGGCCGCGCCGGCCATGCCCTTCCGTCAGACCCCGATACCCAGCAGCGCCAGCGCGCCGAGCACGACGAACAGCACGGCCGCGATCGCGTGCACGAGCTTCGTCGGCAGGCGGTGCGCGAAGCGGTCGCCGAGCAGGATCGCGGGCACGTTCGCGAGCATCATCCCGAACGTCGTGCCGGCCACGACACCGATGTAGTCCTGGAAGCGCGCGGCCAGCGCGACGGTCGCGATCTGCGTCTTGTCGCCCATTTCCGCGAGGAAGAATGCGACGAGGGTCGCACCGAACACGCCGAGCCGCGAGCGGTTGGCATTGGCTTCGTCGGCATCGAGCTTGTCCGGCACGAGGATCCACAACCCCATCGCGATGAACGAGAACGCGAGCGCCCAGCGCATGATCGACGGCGTGACGAGCACGCCGAGCCATTCGCCGAGCGCGCCGGCGAAACCATGGTTCACGAGCGTCGCGACGAGCACGCCGAGAATGATCGGCACCGGCTTGCGATAGCGCGCGGCCAGTACGAGGGAAAGCAGTTGGGTCTTGTCGCCGATTTCAGCGAGGGCGACGGCGCCGGTGGAGATCAGGAAGGCTTGGGACACGGATGGGGTTCCACGGGCCGATGTTGTGCGTGCGAGCGACGATCCACCGCGCGCCGGGCCCTGATGCGGCGCGCTGTGAACCATCGGTCTCGCCAGGCCTAGGTGGCTGCGTCCGCCATGGCCGTACGGCCAAGTCTGTTGACGGACGCCTCCGTCACGATGCGCGCCGGGAGCGCGGGACATCGAGCGGAGCGGCTACTCCCCAATGAGCGGCGAATTCTAGCACGGTGCGTTGCGCACGGGAAAGCGGTTGGCGGGCGCTGCGCCCGGCGTCGGGGCGGGATCGGCCTACGGCAATCTCGGCGGCCGGCCCGCGCAGCGGTGGAGGCCCGCGCGTGCCGGGGCGAACCCCGGCAAGTCGTTACGCGGCGGGGCGGCGTGCCGCGCCGCGCTCGTGGACGAGTTGGCCGGCCGCATAGGTGCGGTACACCGCGCGGTCGTCGCCGAGCAGCGCGAACGCGAACAGGAGTTCCTCGAGCGAATCCGCGCGCTTCGTGCGGCGCGCGAGCAGCGCCGTGGCCTGCGGATCGAGCACGACGAAGTCGGCCTCGGTGCGCGGTGCGAGCGTGCCGACCGTATCGGCGAGGTCGAGTGCCTGCGCGGCGCCGGCCGTTGCGAGCCAGAACATCCGCGTCGCGGTCAGGTGGTGGCCCGACAGCCGCGCGACCTTGTGCGCTTCGTTCATCGTCTGCAGCATCGAGAACGACGTGCCGCCGCCGACGTCGGTCGCGAGCGTGACAGGCACGTCGTATTCGCCGGCCTTGTCGAAATCGAACAGCCCGCTGCCGAGGAAGAAGTTCGACGTCGGGCAGTGCGCGACGACGGTGCGTGTCTCGGCCATCCGGCGGCGGTCCTCGTCGTCGAGGTGGATGCAGTGGCCGTACACCGCGCGCGGGCGCAGCAGCCCGTAGCGGTCGTAGATGTCGAGATAGCTGCGATGGCCGGGGAACAGCTCGGCCACCCATTTCACTTCGTCGACGTTTTCCGCGACGTGGCTCTGCACGAACACGTCCGGATGGCGGCGCGCGAGTTCGCTGCACGCCTCGAGCTGCGCCTCGGTCGACGTCGGCGCGAAGCGCGGCGTGAGCGCGTACATCTGGCGGCCCTTGCCGTGCCAGCGGTCGATCAGCTCGGCGCTGTCGTCATAACCCGATTGCGCGGTATCGCGCAGGAATTCGGGGCAGTTGCGGTCCATCAGCACCTTGCCCGCGATCATCCGCAGGTCGCGCGCGTCGCTCGCCGCGAACAGCGCATCGGCCGACTGCTTGTGCACCGTGCAGTAGACGAGCGCGCTCGTCGTGCCGCAGGCGAGCAGTTCGTCGACGAAGAAGTCGGCGACTTCGCGCGCATGCTCGGGATCGCCGAACTGGCGCTCGGTGGGGAACGTGTACTTGTCCAGCCACGGCAACAGGCCCGGCGCCGGCGACGCGATCATGTCCGTCTGCGGATAGTGGATGTGCGTGTCGATGAAGCCGGGCACGATCAGCTTGTCGCGCAGGTCATGGACGATCGCGTCGCGCGCGAGCGTCGCGGCGAGTTGCGCGTACGGGCCGGCCGCGACCACCTTGCCGTCGTCGACGACCAGGAGGCCGTCGGTCTCGTAGTTCGCGGCCTGGCTCGATTGCGCCGGGTCGCCGTTGAAGGTCAGCAGCTGGGAACGGAAAGCGGTTTGCGTCATGACGAATGGTCCTGCATCAAGGTAAGGCGAACAGAAGAAAACGGGCGACGCCGCACGAGGGCAAGGCGGTGCCTGGCGAGCAGGTGCGGCACGCAGCGTGCGGCACGACCGGAAGCGATTGCGCGGGCGAACGTGGCGGCCGAAGCCGCCAGCGAGTGGTTGCCGGCGGGCCTCGCAGCCGTTGCGCTCACGGCCGATGCGGTGGCGAGCGAAACGGCAAATCGCGACGGCAGGCACGCGCGCGCGACGACGAACAACGCCGTCGCCGCGCACTCACGCACGCGGTCGTCCCGGCGCAAGGCCGGGCCGGTGGTCGCGAAGCGGATGCCGTTGCCGTGTTTCATCTGTCAGCGTTCCTCGATGCCGGCCGTCACGCGGCCTGCCAGTACGCGTCGAGGCGCGCGTACAGTGCGTCGCGCTGCGCCGGTTCGATGAACGACGCCTCGAAGCCGTTGCGGATCACCGCATGGACTTCGGCATCCGTGAGTTGCAGCCCTTCGGCCGTCGCGAAGTAGTTTTCATTGACGTAGCCGCCGAAATAGGCCGGATCGTCGGAGTTGATCGTCACCGCGACACCGCGTTCGAGCAGCGCCTTCAGCGTGTGCTTCGCCATGTCGTCGAACACGCACAGCTTCAGGTTCGACAGCGGGCAGACGGTGAGCGCCGTGCGCGATTTCGCGAGGCGCTCGACGAGTGCCGCGTCCTCGATGCTGCGCACGCCGTGGTCGATCCGGTCGACCTTCAGCACGTCGAGCGCTTCGTAGATGTACGCGGGCGGGCCTTCTTCGCCAGCGTGCGCGACGAGCTTCAGCCCGAGCGCGCGCGCCTTCTCGAACACGCGTGCGAACTTCGCCGGCGGATGGCCGAGCTCGGACGAGTCGAGGCCGACGCCGATCAGGCGATGGCGATAGCGCTCGAACAGCGGCAGCGCGGATTCGAACGTCGCGAGCGCGTCCTCTTCGGACAGGTGGCGCAGGAAGCACAGGATCAGCTTGCTCGACAGCCCGCGTTGTTCGGCATCGGCGAGTGCACGCTCGATGCCCGCGACCACCGTCTCGATCGGCACGCCGCGCTCGGTGTGCGTTTGCGGATCGAAGAACAGCTCGGTGTGGACGACGTTGTCGGCGAGCGCGCGTGCGCAGTACGCGGCCGTCATGTCGTAGAAATCCTGCTCGGTCAGCAGCACGCTCGCGCCGGCGTAATAGATGTCGAGGAACGACTGCAGGTCGGTGAATGCGTACGCGGCGCGCAGCGCGTCGATCGAGTCGTACGCGAGCTTCACGCCGTTGCGCTGCGCGAGCGCGAAAATCAGTTCGGGCTCGAGCGAGCCTTCGATATGGATGTGCAGCTCCGCCTTCGGCGCGCGGGCAATCTTGTCCTTGAATGTCGGGGTCATGGCGTCGTTCTTGGTCGGTCAGTAGGTAGGGGAAGCCTGCGCGGACGCGTTCGCATTCGCGTTTGCCTCGACGGCCTGCAGCAATTGCGCAGCCACCGAGATCGCGATCACTTCGGGGGCCTTGTCGATGATGCCTTCGACACCGATCGGGCAGCGCATCCGCGCGACCTGGGCCGGGTCGATGCCGATCGCGGCGAGGCGATGATCGAACTGCACGCGTTTCGCGTGCGAGCCGGTCATCCCGAAATACGCGTAGTCGCCGCGCCGCAGGATGCGCTCGGCCAGCACGAAATCGAGTGCGTGGTCGTGCGTCATCACGACGAAGTAGGACTGCGGCGGTGCGGCGTCGACCGCGTCGGCCGGGGCAGCGGCCGCCTCGATCGCGAGGTTGCCGATGCCGGCGAGCGCGTCGGCCGGCGGGAACACCGCATCGGGCCCGTCGATCCAGCGCACGTGGCACGGCAGCGTCGCCAGCACCTTCACGAGCGCGGTGCCGATGTGTCCGGCGCCGAACAGCACGACGGGGAACGCATACGGCGCGATCGTTTCGGTCATCAGCGACACGCCGCCGGTTTCCCACAGCAGGCAGTCGGCACGCGCGGCTTCCGATTCGGGCTCGCTCAACAGCGGCGCGCCCGGCGAGGGGCCGAATGATACGCTACGCACGGTCGCGACGCCGGCCGCGACACGCTTCGCGAGCGACATGATCCAGCCGAGATCGCCCACATCGAGCCGCTCGAAAGCGAGTACCACGGCGCCGCCGCAGCACTGGCCGAGGCTCGGGCCGAGCGCGAGCCGTTCGAGCCGGCGCGCGTGCGGCACGTGCGCGCCATCCTTCAGCAGATGCCGCCCGATCTCGATCGCCTTCCATTCCAGATGACCGCCGCCGATCGTATGGCGGGCCGTGTCGCGCGTGACGAGCATCTTGGTGCCGGCTTCGCGCGGTGCGGAGCCGTCGGTGTGCGCGACCGTCACGAGCACGGCCGCTTCGCCATGCGCGAGCAGTTGCTGCAGATCGCCGAGCCAGGCTTCCATCAGCACGCTCCGTTCGGGACGACGCGGCACGACACGCGGCGCGGGCTGGCGGGCGTGGCGGCAACGATGACGGACGGGAGCGACGCGGACCGGCCGCACGGCCGATGCAGTGCGGCGGCGGCGCGCGAACGGTGCGGGCGGACGGCTCCGCCGGATGCGCGGACGCCATGAGGGTGACGGATGCGGATGGTTTGCGTTGTCATGATGAATCCAGTCGACATTGCGGATCGGGCGCGCGTTACGCAGGGGGGGGAGACCGCCTGGCCTCGCGCACGTAGATCGCCATCCAGTCACGAAGATAGCACCGCGAGGCGACGGGAACATCGCGGGGCGGTGATCCGGGCTATCAGGAGGCGATCATGTCGATCATAGGCCCGCCGCGCGGGATCGGGGCGCCGATGCTTGCACATCGGGCCGAAACGCAGGCGTGGCGGGGCTGGGCGCGGAAGTCGCGCGATGCGCGTTCGCCCGGAGACCCGGGCGGCGGCGGGGTAGGTGTTTACGCTTGGCGGGCCGGATGCGGCTCGCCGGGCTGGGCCGGCGAGCGCTCTGGAGCCGGGCGGTCACCGGCCGGCGGTAGTGTGCGGCCCGGGCGAACGGGCCGCGCGCAGGCCGTTGCGAAACCCGCCGGTCAGGCCACGAGCTTGCGGCGATGGCGCCAGAGGCTCGCGGCGACCGCGACCAGGATCACCGCGAAGGCGATCAGCGCCCAGCCGGGCAGCAGGATGCCGAAGATCGGCGGGTAGACCGTCTCGCACAGCCCGGCGACCTTGAACATGCCCGGGAACCACTGCGCGGGCGGCAGGCTGTCGACGATCGGCTGCAGCGTGTCGAAGCCGCAGCTGAAGCCCGGATTCATCTGGATCGACAGATGCCGGGCGGCCGTGCCGACGCCGCCGGCCGCGGCGATCGCGATCAGCAGCTCGAGCACCCAGACCCCGCGCCAGTTGCGGATCCCGGCGGCCAGGAACGCGAAGATCCCGATCGCGCAGAAGAAGTAGCGCTGGATGATGCACAGCGGGCACGGATCTTCGTTCTTCACGTACTGCAGGTAGAGCGCACCGGCCAGCAGGGCGATGCATACCCATCCGAGCAGCATCAGCAGGCGGCGTTCGCGGCGGATGGCGAGCGTGTAGTCGTTCATGTCGGCGGGGTTCCTCGTGGGTCGGTCCGGAAAACAATCGCGCGATTTTAGCGCGAACGGTCTGGCACGAAACTGACAGCGCGCGTGCGGCAACCTGCCGCACCGCGCGTCGTGTCCGCCGGCGCCCGGTTGGCGGCGCTCAGCGGATCGTATTCAGTACGGCCTCGACCGCCTGGCCGATCGCGAGCAGCGCGTCGTCGCGATGCGGTGCGGCCGCGAGCATCAGGCCGACCGGCGCCGCGTCGCGCGGATGGCAGGGCAGCGACAACGCGCACGCGTCGAGGAAGTTGAACGCGCTCGGATTGCGCAGGATCAGCGCGTTGGTGCGCGTGAAGGCATCGTCGTCCGCTTCGAGTTCGGCGATGCGCGGCGGCACGACCGGCACCGTCGGCGCGACGAGCGCATCGAAGCGCGACCAGACCGTGTGGGCCGCTTCGTCGAGCATTGCCGTGCGCGCGGCGAGCAGGTCGAGATAGTCGGCCGCGCTCGCGGGTTCGCCCTTCAGGATCCGCGTGAGCACGCGCGGGTCGTACTGGTCACGGTGCTTGGCGAGCAGCGGGCGATGCCACGCGTAGGCCTCGATCGGCGAGAAGCCGAAGCGGTTGACGTCCGGCAGCCGGTCGAGCGCGGGGAAGCGCACTTCCGTGACGATCGCGCCGGCGGCTTCGAGATGCTTGAGCGCGGCGTCGAGCGCGGCCGCGACGTCGGCATCGACGCCGTCCGTCACGTAGTTCGTCAGCACGCCGAGCCGCACGCCTTCGAGCGGCCGGGCGGCCGGCACGTGCGGTTCGAGGCCCGCGAGCATCCGGTCGACGAGCGCGCAGCAGGCGACCGTCAGGCCGATCGGGCCGAACGAGTCGAGCGTCGTCGACAGCGGCACGCCGCCTTGCGTCGGGATCCGGCTCGCGGTCGGCTTGAAGCCCGTCAGCCCGCACAGGGCGGCCGGAATGCGGATCGAGCCGCCCGTGTCGGTGCCGAGCGCGACGGCGGCCATCCCGTCGGCGACGGACGCGGCCGCGCCGGACGACGAACCGCCGGAAATCCGCGCGTCGCCCGGCACGTCGCGGTGGTACGGCGAGCGCGGGTGGCCGAAGTGCGGGTTCAGCCCGAGCCCCGAGAACGCGAACTCGCTCATGTTGGTGCGGCCGACCAGCACCGCGAGCGCGTGGCGTGCCGAGTCGCGCTGCTGGCGCAGCGCGGGCAGGCTCGCCGCGAACGTGTCGGCGCTTTGCCGCGCGTTCAGCGCGTCGCTGCGCGACGCGGAACCAAGCGCGTAACGGCGTTCGGCATCGTGCGCCTGATCGTTCGCGAGCGCGACGAGCCGCTCGGTCGTATTGATCTGCGCATTCAGCACCGACACCGTGATCGACGCGGTGACGATGTTCGCGGCCAGCGCGCGTCGCGCGGATTCGAGCTGGAACGCGCTGACGTCGACGCGGCGGGCCAGCGCCCGGTTCGCGAAACGCGACGCGCCGAACAGGTCGATCGTGTAGCTCGCCTGCAGCTGCCCGACGAACGTGTCGTACAGCAGCGTCGGCGCGCCGAGCGCGGGAATCGGCACGCCGAGCGCACGCTGACGCGTGGCCTGGCCGCCCGCGTCGATCGACGGCAGCATCGAGCTGCCGATCTGTCCGCGCAACTGCTCGCGCGCGGCATCGAGCGAGTGCGATGCCGCGCTCAACGTCGGGCTGTTGCGCAACCCTTCGTCGACGAGTGCGTTCAGCGCGTCCGAGCGGTACTGCTTCCACCAGTCGGGTACCGGTTGCGCGCCGACCTCGAACTGCTGCGTGACGCCTTGCGCGGACACGGTCTGCTGGACTTGAGGCGCGGCGCCATAGTGCGCGGGCGACGGCGTCGCGGGCGGCTCGCCGCTCGGCGCGAACCAGGCGCAGCCGGCGAGCGGGCCGGCGAGGCTCGCCACCGCGAGTGCCCGCGCGGCTTGTGTTTTCAGGTTCATCGATCGATCCATGGTCAGGCTCCCGACGGCGCGGCAGGCGTGCCGCCCTGCGGGTCGCGTTCGTCGTGCTTCACGCGGAACCACGTTGCATACAGCGCGGGCAGGTAGAACAGCGTCAGCACGGTCGCGCTCGTGATGCCGCCCATCAGCGCGGTCGCCATCGGCCCGAAGAAGTTCGAGCGCAGCAGCGGGATCAGCGCGAGCACGGCGGCCGCGGCCGTCAGCGTGATCGGGCGGAAGCGCCGCACGGTTGCGCCGATGATCGCGTCGACGCGGCCGTGGCCGGCGGCGATGTCCTGCTCGATCTGGTCGACGAGGATCACCGAGTTGCGCATGATGATCCCGAACATCGCGATCACGCCGAGCATCGCGACGAAGCCGAACGGCTGGCCGAACAGCAGCAGCGTCGCGACCACGCCGATCAGCCCGAGCGGCGCGGTCAGCACGACCATCAGCACGCGCGAGAAGCTCTGCAGCTGGATCATCAGCAGCGTGAACACGGCGATCGCCATCAGCGGCATCTGCGCATTGATCGACTTCTGCGCCTTCGCGCTTTCCTCGACCGAGCCGCCGATGTTGATCTGATAGCCGACCGGCAGTTGCGCGCGCAACGTGTTCAGCTTCGCGTCGACCGCGTGGGTGACGTCGATGCCCTGCGCGCCGGCGCGCACGTCCGACTGCACGGTGATGGTCGGCTGGCGGTCGCGTTCCCACACGACGCCGTATTCGAGCGTCGGCTTGAAGCGGCCGAGCGAGCCGAGCGGCACGGGGCCGTTCGGGGTCGGCAGCGCGAGGCCGGCGAGCTTGCCCGGATCGACACGGTCGGCCCGCGGCGCGCGCAGGTCGACCGCGATCAGCTTGTCGCGCTCGCGGTACTGCGTGACGGTCGTGCCGGACAGCGTCATCGCGAGGAAGCTCGACACGTCCTGCGACGTGACGTTCAGCTCGCGCGCCTTCTTCTGGTCGATCTCGAAGCGCACCGAGCGCTCGGCCGGCTCGTCCCAGTCGAACTGCACGTTGACCGTGCGCGCGTCGCCGCGCATCGTCGCCGCGACTTTCTCGGCGATCGAGCGGACCGTCGCGATGCTGTCGCCGCTCACGCGGAACTGCACCGGATAGCCGACCGGCGGGCCGTTCTCGAGCCGCGACAGCCGCGAGCGCACGGCCGGGAACTGCTCGCGCAACGTGGTTTCGAGCCAGGTCGCGAGCTTCTCGCGGTCCTTCACCGATTTCGCGGTGATCACGAACTGCGCGAAGTTCGGCAACTGGAGCTGCTGGTCGAGCGGCAGGTAGAAGCGCGGCGCGCCGCTGCCGACGAAGTTCACCGAATGATCGATTTCGGGGCGCTTGTCGATCACCTTTTCCAGGCGTTCGGTCTCGCGCAGCGTCGCCGCGAACGACGCGCCTTCGGGCAGCCGCAGGTCGACCAGCAGCTCGGGGCGATCGGAACTCGGGAAGAACTGCTGCGGCACGAGCGAGAAGCCCATCAGCGCGACGACGAAGAGCGCGCCCGTGATCAGCAGCACGACGAAGCGCCGTTCGATGCACCAGTCGATCCAGCCGCGCAGCCGCCGGTAGAAGCGCGTGTCGTAGATGTCGTGCTCGTGGTCGTCGGGCAGGTGCGCTTCATGCGCTTGCCGCTTGCGCTCGGGCAGCAGGTGGAAGCCGAGCAGCGGGATCAGCACGACCGCCGCGAACCACGACGCGATCAGTGCGATCGCAGACACCTCGAAGATCGAGCGCGTGTATTCGCCGGTGCTCGATTTCGCGAGCGCGATCGGCAGGAAGCCCGACACGGTGACGAGCGTGCCCGTCAGCATCGGGAACGCGGTGCTCGTATAGGCGAACGCGGCGGCGCGGGCACGGGTGTAGCCCTGTTCGAGCTTCACGGCCATCATCTCGACCGCGATGATCGCGTCGTCGACCAGCAGCCCGAGCGCGAGCACGAGCGTGCCGAGCGATACCTTGTGCAGCCCGATGTCGAACAGGTACATGAAGAGGGCGGTTACCGCGAGCACGACCGGAATCGAGATCACGACCACCATCCCGGTGCGCAGGCCGAGCGACACGAGGCTCACGACCAGCACGATCGCGACGGCTTCGGCGACGGCTTCGAGGAAGTCGTCGACCGAATGCGCGACCGCGTGCGGCATGCTCGATACCAGCGTCAGCTTGAGGCCGGCCGGCAGCTGCGCCTGCAGGTCCTTCGATTCCGCGTCGAGCGCCTTGCCGAGCCGGATCACGTCGCCGCCCGGCTGCATCGTGACGCCGATGCCGAGCACCGCACGGCCGTTCGAACGCATCTGCGTGACGGCCGGATCGTCGTAGCCGCGCTTCACCGTCGCGAGATCGCCGAGCCGGAACGTGCGGCCGTTGATGCGAATCAGCGTGTCGGCGATCGCATTGACGTTGTCGAACTGGCCGCTCGGCCGCACGAACACGCGATCGTCGGCGGTCGTCAGCGTGCCGGCCGACGAGATGTCGTTCTGCGCGTTGATCGCCTGCCCGAGCTGCTGCGGCGAGATGCCGAGGCGCGTGAGCTGCGCGTTGTTCACCTCGATGAAGATCCGCTGGCCGGGGTCGCCGAAATAGTCGACCTTGCCGACACCCGGCACGCGCAGCAGCACGGTGCGCAGCTGGTCGGCGTAATCGTGGAGCTGCGCGGGCGTGAAGCCGTCGCCTTCGAGCGTCCAGATGTTGGTGTAGACGTCGCCGAATTCGTCGTTGAAGAACGGGCCCTGCACGCCGGGCGGCAGCGTATAGCCGATGTCGCCGACCTTCTTGCGGATCTGGTACCAGGTTTCAGGCACATCCTTCACCGGCGCCGAATCCTTCATCGTGAAGAAGATCAGCGATTCGCCGGGGCGCGAGTAGCTGCGCAGGAAGTCGATGGCCGGCGTTTCCTGCAGCTTGCGGCCGATCCGGTCGGTGACCTGTTCCTGCACCTGCCGCGCGGTCGCGCCGGGCCAGAACGTGCGGATCACCATCACGCGGAACGTGAACGGCGGGTCTTCGGATTGCGCGAGGCGGGTGTAGGCAAGCATGCCCGCGAGCGTCGCGAGCGCGATCAGGTAGATGACCAGCGCCTGGTGGCGCAGCGCCCACGCCGACAGGTTGAAGCGGCCTTCTTCGTAGGAAACGCTCACGATGCGAAGTCCTCCGGATGCAGCGGCGCGATCGCGCGGACCTTCTCGCCCGCGCTGACCGTGTGCACGCCCTGCAGCACGACGCGTTCACCAGGCTGCAGCCCGTGCGACACCGTCACCGTGCGCTCGTTGAAGCGCGCGACGTCGACGCGGCGCAGCTCGAGCGTGTCGTCCTTCGAGCGCACGACCCACACGGCCGGTTGCTGGCCGTCGTGGAACAGCGCGGTCGCGGGCAGCGTGATCGACTGCGCGTCGCCGGCGGCCGGTGCGCCGTCGAACGCGACGCTGGCCGTCATCCCGAGCCGGATCGCCGGGTCGGGTGCGGTGAGCGTGAGCTTCACGCGATACGTGCGGCTTTGCGGATCGGCGGCCGGTGCGATTTCGCGCACCTTTGCGGCGAACGGGCGGCCCGGCAGCGACGGCAGCGTGACGGTGGCCGCGTGGCCCGGCGTGAGCGATGCAAGCGCGGCCTCGGGCACGTCGCTGACGACGTCGACGTCGCCTGACCACGCGAGCTGGTAGACGGCCTGGCCGGCCGACACGTTCTGGCCGGTGTCGGCCTGTTCGGCGGTGATATAGCCCGCGTGATCGGCGACGAGCGTCGCGTAGCGGAGCTGGTTCTTCGCGAGCGCGAGCTGCTGCTGCGCCTGGTCGCGCTGCGCGAGCGCCGACGTGTAGCTGTTCTCGGTCTGCTCGAGCTGCACGGTCGCGATCAGGTTCTCGCGCGCCTGCGCGCGATCGCGGTCGAGCTGCTGCTTCGCGAACGCGAGGCTGTGCGTCGCGGCATCGAGTTGCGCCTGTGCGCTCGCGGCGTTCTTCTCGACGTCGGACGGATCGAGCAGCGCGACGACCTGGCCGACCTTGACCGTATCGCCGAGGCGCACCTTGCGCTCGATGATCTTGCCGGCGATGCGGAACGACAACGGGGTGGCGTAGCGCGGCTGGATTTCGCCGGGGAGCGTGCGGGCGACGGCAGCGTCGTCGGCATGAGCGGGCAGCGCGACGACGGGGCGCGGGGCGGGCGGCGCGGAGTCTTTCGGATGACAGGCGGCGACGACGAGCGCGGCGCCGACCAGCAGCGCGACGCGGGAACCGGAGCGATTCACGAAACCCCCAGATGAGGTGAGAGCGAGAGCGGAACGAAGCCGGCAAGCGCGACGGGCGCTTGCCCCGAGCGGCGCCGGCACAGGCGTGCGGACACCTTCTTTCAGAAACTGTGGCGAATTCTAATACACACCTGTATCTGAATGCAAAGATGAATCCGTAAGGGAAAGGGTGCTAGACTGCGCGCCATGAAACCTCAGCGCTTAACTCGCGAGCAGAGCAGGGACCAGACGCGCGAACGTCTGCTGATTGCCGCACACCGTATTTTTCTGAAGAAAGGCTTCGTCGCCGCGAGCGTCGAAGACATCGCGGCCGCGGCCGGCTATACGCGCGGCGCGTTCTACTCGAATTTCCGCAGCAAGTCCGACCTGTTGCTGGCATTGCTGGAGCGCGATCACGCGGAGGTGCAGGCCGATTTCCAGGCGATCTTCGACGGGGGCGGCACGCGCGAGCAGATGGAGTCGATGTCGCTCGCGTATTACCGGACGCTGTTTCAGGACGACGAATATTCGCTGCTGTGGGGCGAGGCGAAACTGCAGGCCGCGCGCGACGCGAAATTCCGCGTGCGCTTCAACCAGTTCCTGCATGGCAAGCGCCTGCAGATGGCCGAGTTCATCCGGCGCTTCTCCGAACGCGCGGGCACGCCGCTGCTGCTGCCGGCGGAGACGCTGGCGTTCGGGCTGATGTGCCTGTGCGATGGCGTGCAGTCGTACTACTCGGCCGATCCGCAGCACGTGTCGGCCGAGGTGGCCGAGTCGGTGCTGGCGGGATTCTTCGCGCGCGTGGTGCTCGGGCGCGCGCCGGACTGAGCGGGCCCCGGCCTCGAGCCGCCTTCGTCACGCTGCCGGCGGCGAACCGGCCGGTCAGCGTTCGCCGGTCATTCGCCGGTACGCATCGAGCAGCGACGTCTTGTAGACGACCCCGGCGAGCGTCGGCTCGGCTTCGCTTTCGATCACCGGCAGGCGTTCGCCCTGGAACGCCATGAAACGTTCGAGCGCGGTGGCGAGCGGCATGTCGGGCGTGAGCAGCGGAAACGGCGTGTGCACATAGTGCGCGGCCGTCTTGTCGGCCGTGTCGCGCTTGTCGAGCAGGTCCGACGTGATGTCCTTCAGCGCGACCGCGCCGCGAAAGCGCCCGGCGTCGTCGGTCACGTACAGATACTTCACCGGATATTCGAGGAACACGCGCGTCATGTCGGCGACGCTCGCGGTGAGCGGCACGACCGTCTGCGCGGGCTGGATCAGTTCGCGCATCTGCGTGGTGCGGATCCGGCTGCGCTCCTCGGCATCCTGGTGGTGGTGCAGCGTGATCTCGTACATCGACGTCGTGCCGGTCGCGCGCGCGACGAAGTACGCGAATACGCAGGACACCAGCAGCGGCAGCACGACCTGGTAGCTGAGCGTCATCTCGAAGATCATCAGGATCGCCATCAGCGGCGCCTGCGTGGCGCCCGTCAGGAACGCGCCCATCCCGACGATCGCGTACGCGAAGTACGCCGACGTATGGCCGGGCCACACCGCTTGCATCGCGAGCCCGAACAGCGAGCCGAACACCGCGCCGACGAACAGCGTCGGCGTGAACACCCCGCCGATCGCGCCGGAGCCGACGGTGGCGGAGGTCGCGATCACCTTGAACACGAGCACCGCGACGAGGGCCTGCCAGGTCCACGGCGAGTGGAGGATGAGGTTCACCACGCTGTAGCCGTTGCCCCACACGTCCGGCACCCACACCGAGATCACGCCGACGACGAGGCCGCCGAGCGCGAGCCGCACGGGCAACGGCACGGGCAGCCGCTTGAACTGGCTCTTCGATGCATCGAGCAGGTGCAGGAACTGCGGCGCGAGCACGCCGCACAGCGCGCCGAGCACGACGAACAGCAGCACTTCGGGGCCGGTCACGGCCGGGAACACCGGCATCTCGTACGGCGGCCGGTAGCCGGCGAATTCGCGCATCACGATGTTCGCGACGACCGACGAGACGATCATCGGCCCGAGACTCTCCATGGCGATGCCGCCGAGCACGATCTCCGACACGAAGAAGGCGCCGGCGATCGGCGCGTTGTACGCGGACGTGATGCCGGCGGCCGCCCCGCAAGCGACCAGCAGGCGCAGGCGCGGCGGGTCGAAGTGCACGAAGCGGCCGACCAGCGACGCGGCGAGCGCCGCGAGCTGCACCATCGGGCCTTCGCGGCCGATCGAGCCGCCGCTGCCGATCGTCAGCAGCGACGACACGCTGCGCCACAGGCTCTGGCGGACCGGCACGATGCCGTTGCCGAGCGCGACCGATTCCATGTAGTCGGTCTTGGCGGCCTGCTTGTCGCCGCGGGTGGCGAGCAGCAGCACGCAGCCGGCGAGGAAGCCGCCCGCGGCCGGCATCCAGAACCGCACGTACCACGGCAGGCGCTTGGCCATCTGCACGAAGCTGCCGCTTTGCCCCGAGATCAGGTGCTGCATCAGGTCGATGCCTTCGCGGAACGCCATCGTGGCAAAGGCGCCGCCGACGCCGACGATGGCCGACCAGATCAGCATCGTATGGGCGTCCGACAGGCGGAACAGCGTTTGGGCGCGAGTGCGCAGCTTCAGCAGGAACGAGAGCACGGCTGAAAGAGGGCGATGGAAAACGACGCGAAGCATAGCACTGCGCCGCGCCCGCGGGACCTTCCCGTCGGGCGCGGCGCGCGAAGTGTCACGGGCGGGCAACTCAGCCAAGCCAGTGCTGCACGGCCCAGGTGATCCCGTAGCCGCCGGCGATCAGCCACACGTACAGGATCAGGCCGGTCATCAGCGCCCGGGGGCCGGCTGCGCGGATCTGCGCGACGCGGGTTTCGATGCCGAGCGCGGTCATGGCCATCGTCAGCGCGAAGGTGTCGAGCACGTTCAGCGTGTGCGTGACGTCGGCGGGCAGCACGTTCAGCGAATTGACGATCACGAAGCCGAGGAAGCCGAGTGCGAACCAGGGCACGGCCACCTTGCGCTTGCCGTGCGCGCCGCCGGCGGTCGCACGTGCCGAGCGGGCCAGCCACCCGCCGAGCACCAGCAGCACCGGCACGAGCAGCATCACGCGGGTCATCTTGACGATCGTCGCGACGTGCGCGACCTGCGGGCTGATGTCGCTCGCCGCGCCGACCACCTGCGCGACCTCGTGGATCGTGCCGCCGAAGAACAGGCCGAGGCCGGCCGGATCGAGGTTCAGCAGCCCGGCGTGATACGCGATCGGGTACAGGAACATCGACAGCGTGCCGAACAGCACGACGCTGCCCACGGCCATCGCGCTCTGGTGCGGCTTCGACTGCAGCGTCGATTCGAACGCGAGCACGGCGGCCGCGCCGCAGATCGCGCTGCCGGCGGCGGTCAGCAGGGCCGAATCGCGGTCGAGCTTCATGATCTTCATGCCGGCCCAGGTGCCGATCACGAGCGTGCTGACGACGACCAGCACCGACACAGTCAGGCCCGGCAGCCCGACCTGCGCGATTTCCTGCAGGCTCACGCGCAACCCGAAGAACGCGACCGCGATGCGCAGCAGCTTGCGCGCGGAGAAATTGACGCCGGCCGCCCAGCTGGCCGGCATGCCGTCGCGCAGCGCGTTGCCGTACAACGCGCCTGCGACGATGCCGACGATCAGCGGCGACAGGCCGAGCCCCGCGATCGCGGGAAGCTGGGACAGGCTCGTGACGGCGGCGGCGAACAGCGCGACGAACAGCACGCCGTTCAACTGGCCGCGCATCGACGGCGCGGCGGGGCTGAGATGGGGACTCGGAGCAGTGGACATGGAAGCACCGTGATGGAGCGTGTGGCGATGGTGTAATCCTAATTTCGTTATATCGATATGAAAAATTGTGATTTGTGACGTAAACTATCCGGAAAGCCGATAATTTACCCCCATGACCCCGGATCAACTGATAACGTTCGCCGCCGTCGCCGAGCACCTGAACATCAGCCACGCCGCCGTGGCGCTGCATCTGTCGCAGCCGGCCGTGTCGGGCCAGTTGCGGCTGCTGCAGGACGAATTCGGCGAGCCGCTGTACCAGCGCGACGGCCGCGGCATCCGCCTGACCCCGGTCGGCGAGCAGCTCGCGCAGTACGCGAAGGCGCAGCGCGACACGTTTGCGCAGGCGCGTGCGTTTCGTGACGCGGTACGCGGCCTCGAGGCCGGTACGCTGCGCATCGGCGCGAGCACGACGCCCGCGAGTTACCTGCTGCCGTACCTGATCGCGGCGTTCCAGCCGCGCGCGCCGCGAGTGGCGATCCAGACGATGAGCGGCAACACGGCCGACGTGGTCGCGGCGTTGCCGTCGCTCGATATCGCGATGATCGAAGGGCCGCCCGGCGAGGCGCTGCCGCCGGGCACCGCGGTGCACGCGTGGCGAGAGGACGAGATCGTGGCGATCGTGCCGACCGGGCACCCGCTGGCCGCGCCCGAATACGCGTCGGGGGTCACGCTCGACGCGCTGGCCGCCCATCCGCTCGTGCTGCGCGAGGCGGGTTCCGCCGTGCGGCAGCTCGTCGAGCGCGCGTTCGCGCAAGGCGCGGCGCCGATGCGCGTCGCGTTCGAGATCGCGGGCGTCGAGGCCGTGAAGGAAGCCGTGCGGGCCGGGATGGGCGTCGGGTTCGTATCCGCGATGTCGCTGCGTCACGACGATGCCGCGCTCGCGATGCGATCGCTCGCGCCTGAGCCGCTCACGCGGCACTTCTCGATCCTCGTGCCGCATGGCGGCGCGCCGTCGCGGCTCGCCGCGCAGTTCCTCGCGATGAGCCTCGCGCAGACGCCCGCGTGACGGGCCGCGCGCGCCGTCACTCTTGTGCGAGCACCAGCGCGGCGCCTTTCTCGCCGATCATCAGCGCCGGTCCCTGCGTGTGCCCGGACGTGATGCGCGGCATGATCGACACGTCGATGACCCGCAGCCCCTCGACCCCGCGCACGCGCAATTGCGGATCGACCACCGCATCGTTGCCGGTGCCCATCCGGCACGTGCCGACCGGGTGGCTGAGCGAGCCCGCATTGCTCAGGATCCAGTTGCGGATCTCGGCGGGCGTGCGTACCGACGGCCCGGGTGTCTGCTCCTCGCCGCGCCAGGCCGACAGCCCCGGCGCGTTGCCGAGCGAGCGCATCAGCTCGAAGCCCTGCACGCATTGCTCGAAGTCGCCCGGTGCCGACAGGAAGTTCATGTCGATCAGCGGCGCGGTGGCAGGATCGGCCGAGCGCAGCGCGACGCGGCCCCGGCTCTGCAGCCGCATCATGTCGCCCGTGACCGAATAGAAACCGCGCAGCTCCTGCTCGGACTGGCCGCACGTATAGCGTCCGCGCATCATCTCGGCCGCATTGGCCGGCTGGCCGTCGGCATTCGCGTTCGCCCAGACGATCGCGTAGCCCTCGTTGACGGGCTGGTCGAGGATCGGCTGCCGCGACGTCCAGATGCCCTGGAAGATCAGCGCGTCCATCAGGTTCGCGCCGACGCCCGGCAGGTCCGCCTGCACGGGGATGCCGAGCCGCCGCAACTGCGCGGCGTCGCCGACGCCCGAGCGCATCAGGATCTGCGGCGAGTTGATGGCGCCGGCGCACAGCAGGATTTCCCGGTCGGCCGCCGCGCGCACGCGCGTGCCGCCACGGATGTAGAACACCGCGGCGGCGCGCCCCCTGCCGTTGAACTCGATCCGTTCGACGAGCGATTCGGCGGCCAGCGTCAGGTTCGACTGCCGCGCGAGCAGCGGCTCGACGTAGCGCTGGTAGCTCGTCACGCGCTGGAAGCGCGTGTCGATCGTCGAGCGCAGCGGCGACACGCCGGCCATCGGACGCCCGTCGTTGTAGTTCGGGTTGTAGCGGTGGCCGAGCTGCTCGCTCGCGCTCACGAACGCCTCGCCGAACGCGTTGCGCGTCGTGGTGGTCGGCTGCAGCATGCTTTCGACCTGCTCGAAGTGCGGCGCGACGTCCTGGTAGCGCCAGCCGGCGCAGCCGTACTGGCTCGCCCACTGGTCGAAGTCGGCGGGCGCGCCGCGCACGTAGACCATGTCGTTGTGCGCGGTGCAGCCGCCCGTCACCTTCGCGCGCCAGACGTCCATCACGCGGTCGTTCATGCGCGTCTGGGGCACGCTCTTGTAGCCCCAGTGAATCGCGTCGATGCGATACAGGCAGTTGATCTGGTTCGGGTCGCGGATCGGCGGGTAATGCGACGCGAGCGGCCCGGCCTCGAGCAGCAGCACCTTGATCGACGGATTGGCGGCGAGTCGCGCGGCGACGATGCTGCCCGCCGAGCCGGAGCCGATGACGATGTAGTCGTAGTGTTCGTCCATGGGGTTCCCCTGGTGCGTGTGAGCCGGCGCGGTGCCGTCAGCCGCGCGGGTCGAGCAGCCGGCCGTACGGGCCGTGCAGCGCGAGCGTGGACTGCGCGCCGTAGAAGCCGGCGATGCCGCTCCACGCGCGGTGGTTCAGTTCGAGCAGGAACAGGATGCGGTGCATCGCGATTGCCTGGCGCGCGGGGTCGATCGCGGCGATCCGCTCGAACATGTCGCGCGAGATGCTGTTGTGGTTCAGCGATTCGTTCAGCTCCTCGTGATCGCCGGACACGCTGTGGAACGCGTCGTTGTCCTTGACCGCGGCCATCAGGCGCAGCGACATCTTCGGCGGCTCCCCGAAGATGCCCTCGACGACCATGATCGCGGCGAACGACGACACCGGATCGGCATCGGCGAGCAGCGTGAGCGCGTCGACGAACGCGAAGTGCAGCGGCAGCGGCACGATCTGCGGGAGCAGGTGGCGCGCGACGCCGAGCGCCTCGCAGGTCGTGCTTTCGAGCGCCTCGTGGCCGTATTCCTCGCCGTAGTAGCGGAACAACATCGCGCGCAGCGGGATGCTGAGCCGCATGCTCAGCAGCGGCGCGATGATTTCGACGAAGCGCCGCGTCACGTGGTACTGCTCGATGAACGGGCCCGCGACGAGCGGCGAATAGTCGCCGTTCAGCGCGTCGATCGCGCTCACGTACGGATTCGCGCCCCAGCGGTTCAGCGTTTCGCGCGTGATCAGTTCGGTCTGGCGCATGAACTCGAGCCCGCTCGACAGCGACACGGCCGGCAGGTCCGCGCACGGCAGCCGCGGCGCGTCGGCGCCGCTCGCGGCGACGAGGCTCGACGCGACGAGCCACAGATGCGACATCAGGTCGTGCTCGTCGTACAGTCCGGCCGTGTCGAACCGCGCATCCTGCGCGGCGCTCGCGCGGGGCGCGCCGGAAAACACGTCGAGCATCAGGTCGACGGCAGCCAGCGTGAGCGGCGCCGCGCGGCGGAAGTATTCGAACTCGATGCGCAGCAGCGCGAGATGGAAGTTGGGTTCGACCTGCGCGTCGAACGGATCGTCGTGCGCGTCGAACAGCGTGCGCGCGGAGGCGGGCCGGTCGAGGTGCCGCCGCAGCGTCGCGGCGTCGCGCGCGATCGCGTCGCGCCGCGCGGAGTCGAGCCCGGCCAGGCTCGCGGCGACCGTCTGCGCGATGCACGAGTCGATCCGCGCGGCCTGCGCGGCGAGCGCATCGGCGGCCGTATCGACGGCCTCGCCAATCAGCGAATGCGTGTCGAGAAACGTGCCGAGCGCGTGCCAGCCGGAGTCGGGTTCGCTGTCGAGCAGCGTCGACCACAGCGGCGACGCCGTGTCGGTCAGGCCGTGGAGCTGCGCGGCGATCTGGTCGGCGGCGTCGCTCGCGTCGAACGCCAGCCGGTATTCGTGGGCGCCCGCGCGCATGCTGACGAGCGCCGAGCCGGGCTCGTGGTGGATCGCGTCGATGACGAGGCGCGGCGACTGATAACGCTGAAATGTCCAGAGCTCCATGGCGGCCCTCAGTGGAAGATGCGCGGCAGCGGCGCGCTGTCGTCTGCGTAGTAGGCGAGGATGGTGTGTTCCTGGCGCACCAGCGTCTCGACCATCAGCGAGACGTTGCGTTGGGTGACCGTGCAGGCTTCTGGATCGATCGCGGTGTCGAGCGCCATCAACTGCCGCGAGATGTCCTCGTGCCGGTACGTGTCGTTCAGGTCCGCGTGGGCGCGCAGCGGCCGGTAGAACCCTTCGGGCAGGCCGAGCGCGACGCAGCGCGCGTCGAACGCGTCGATGAACGCGGGCTGTGCGCGCTCGAACAGGAACAGGCTCGCCTTGAACGACAGCGGATGCTGGCGCGCGTGCACGCCGAGCGCGGCCGCGAGCGAGAACGTCGCGGGCAGCGGCTGGTGCTGCTCGATCTCGGCATCGGCGAGCCCCGCGGCCTTCAGCGCCGCCGCGAGAAACCGGTCGTGGCCGAGCTCCGATTTCAGGAAGTCCTGCAGCAGCGTACGCTCTGCGGTACTGGCGGCCCAGCCGAGCGCGGGGCCGATCAGTCCCGGCGCCGCGCGCACGATCCAGTAATACTCGAGGGCATAGCCGATCAGCTGGCGGCGTGTCGCGCGCTGTTCGACCAGCGCGCGCAGGAATGCCGATCGCGCGCTGCGCGCGGCGGTGCGATCCGCGATCCGGCGGATGTCGCGGTAGAGCTGCGCGCCGCTCGTCGCGACCGCGGCGCGGCGCGGATCCGATTCGATCAGCAGGCGCAGCGCGTTGAAATCGGCGAGCAGCGGCGGAATCTTGTCGGCGATGCGGCGCGAGCGCGTGGCCAGTTCCTCGGGCGTCAGGCCGCCCACGTGCAGGTCGCCGATCAGGCGCGCGACGTCGGTCGCCTCGTCCGGCGCGAAGCGGAACGTGCACTGCCGGCCGCCGGCACACAGCACGGCGTCGGTATCCGTGAGCTGCGAGGTGACGATGCCGCGGAATTTCGGCATCGCGGGCGCTGCTAGCGAGCTGTCCATGGTGGTCGCCTCACAGGTCGGACACGCGCCGCAGCAGCGGCGCGTCGGAGGTGTAGTAATGCCAGACGGCCGTGTAGAAGTCGTCGTAGAGCTCGACGAACAGCCGCAGCTGGGCCTTCACGCGCGCGACGGTAGCGGCGTCGAGCACCGGGACGTCCTGGAAGATCGCGCGTGTCAGGCTGCCGTGCGCGGCGTTGAGGTTGATGTTCGCGTGCGTCTTGAGCGGGCCGACGAGCCCGTCGGGCAGTTGCGCGCGCTCGCACGCCTGGATGAAGCTGTCGTGCTGCATGCCCTGGCCTTCGAGCAGGCCGAGCGTCGTGAAGAAGAACAGCGGATCGCTGTGCGACCAGTACGCGAGCGCGTTGCACAGCCCCATCGTCTCGGGCAGCGGGATCGCATCGAGCATGTCGGCGCGGCTCAGCCCCGCGAAATTCAGTGCGCGCAGCAGGATCTCGTCGTGCCCGTACTCCTCGGAGAAGAAACGGTTGAGCGTCAGCCGCACCGGCGTGCTCGGCACGTAGGACAGCACGGGCGCATCGAAATAGCTTTCGCGGAACAGGAAGTGCCAGTTCTCGATCACCATGCCGATCGCGAGCCGTTCGGGCAGGTCGCCCGGCGAGCGCGTGTCGAGGCACGCGCGCCAGAACGGATTGCGGTAGAGCGTCTGCTCGCAGTACTGCTCGACCAGATCCTCGATCTCGAGGATCACTTCCGAGCCCGCGCGGCTCGCGACCGGCGCGTCGTCGTCGATCAGGCCGGCCTCGTCGAGCGTGCCGACCAGTTCGTCGAGCAGCGCGCGCGGCAGCTCGGGCTCGTCGCGCGCGATCTCGTCGAGATCGTGGCGGCCGTCGAACTGGTCAAGCGTGCGGGCCAGCGCGACGGCGGCATGCGGGCTGCCGGGCAGCGCGTCGACGTGCCGCAGCGTCACGGGCGCCACCAGCCGCGGGCGGGGCGCGGGTGATTCGATCCGTTCCATGATGAGGCTCCCGAAGTGGGTGCGCGGGGCGGGCGTGCGGCTCGCCCCGCAACTGGCTGAACCGGTGCGGCGGCGATTACAGGTGGATCGCGATCAGCGTCGGCGTGCCATCGGGCTTGTTGACGGTGACAAGGTAGTGCTTGCCGCCGAGCGTGCCCGTATTGATGTAGAGATCCACCTTGTGGCCGTCGAACACGTTCTTGCCCGGTTCGGCGTTTTTCACTTCATGAACCGTTGCCTGCTGCGTATTTGCCATATCGATCACCGTTTGAAAAATGAAAGGGCATCCGGCCTGATTCGAATAATCGGGCTGGAGAATTTACAGCGAAATCCGGAACGAAATGAGAATGTCTGGTTTATTTCCTTTCATCCGTTGTGCGGATGATTAATTGGTCGATATTCATCCGCACATGGTCATGAATGCGGCCCGTGCCGAAAGCGGCAGGCCGTCCGCCTGTTTCGCGATCGCGACCTTGAGATCCGCACCGCCGACGATCAGCGCGTGGCGATCGGCGCCGGCGCGCGGGTCGACGGTCTGCAACGCGTCGACCTCCTTGACGGCGACCTTGGTGCCTCGCGGCACGATGACAGTAAGCGGTTCACTCATAGCAACCTCCGACGATGAGAACGGGCGCAAGCGCCCAGCCGCCATTAGCGCGGCACGCAGCCATGCCGCGGCCAAGGCGGCACCGGAGCGGCGGCATCTCCGATCTTCAAATACGGTGGAATGATTCGCTGGAATGGAGCCCCGTTTTATCTTCTTGTAAAAATGAAAGTTATTTTAAGCATCTGCGGATTTCTTGAATTACCGGAATCCTGGAGATAATCTAGTACAACGTTTGCGCGATTCAAGATCGATTTAATGGCATGTGCGATTATTTTCCCTGAATCAGCACATGCGTCGATCGTTTCGAAAAATGCATCGACGGGTGGTCGAGCGAACCAGGAGACCAAGACATGGGCGAGACGACGGAAACCGGCGCGCGGCCGAGGCTGCGGCATTGCACGCTCGTCGCACTGGCCGGCGAGCGGCTGGCGATGATCGTGGGCGACGAGCGCTTCGAGCTCGAGCAGGTGCAGGGCACGCGCGACGCGTTCCTGCGCATGAAGCGCTACCTGGACGGGCGGCACACGCTCGAGGACATCGCGCAGCGCTCGGACGTGTCGTTCGGCAGCGTGCGGACGATCGTCGGGCAACTGGACGAACTCGGCCTGCTGCGCCGCGAACGGCCGGCCGCCACGATCGCCGCGGCGGACTTTCTCGAGCGGGTCGAGCGCAGCGCCCGGATGTGGCGCGCGCAGATCGGCTATCACCGGCTGTTCGGCATGCTCGAGCGGGGCGAGGCCGGCCGCGACCTGATCGCCGGGCTGCTGCTCGAGACCTACCACTTCGTTCGGCTCGCGCCGCGTCACGTCGGCGCGGCGATCGCGCACTGCCGCGACCAGGCGACGGCCGAGCTGCTGTGCGGCTACCTGGCCGACGAGTACGCGCATCACGGGCTGATCGCCGCATCGGTCGAGAAGCTCGGCATCCCGCGCGAGCAGATCCGCGACGCGCATCCCGTGATCGGCACGCTGTCGCTCGTGAACATGCTGTGCGAGGTCGGCCGCGCGTCGTCGCTCGGTTACCTGTGCTGCCTGAAGCTGATCGAGGCGAGCCCGGAGGACGAGGCCGGCGCGCGCGGCGCGTGGGGCGAGATCGCGCGCGCCGCCGGGCTCGACGCGGACGTGTTCGACGGCCTGATGCGCCATATGCGCATCGACGTCGGCGCGGGCCATGCGGGCCTGCTGGAGCAGGCGCTCGCGCGCACGCCCGACGTGTCGGCCGACGCCGCACACGTCGCGATCAATCACATGCACGACGTGAAGCACGCGTTCGATCAGTTCCATGACCAGGTGATCCAGTACTACACCGACATGTCGAACTACGTGCCGCGGCTGAAGGTCGACTTCTTCTCGCTATGAGCGGGGCCGACGCGACAGGGCGGGGCGCGGGCGAACGGTTCGTCGACCTCGACTTCAATGCGCGCACGCCCGTCGCGCCGGAAGTGATCGACGCGATGGCGCCGTGCTGGCGCGACGTGTACGGCAACCCGTCGGCGTCGCACCGGCAGGGGCGGCTCGCGCGCGATGCGCTCGACGGCGCGCGGGCGGCCGTCGCGGCACTCGTCGGCGCCACGCCCGAATGGATCGTGTTCACGAGCGGCGCGACCGAAGCGAACGACCTCGCACTTGCCGGCTTCGCGTGGTCGGACGACGCGCGCGCCGGGCCTTCGCCATCCCTACATCGGCCCGGCGGATCATCGTGAGCGCGGTCGAGCATCCGTCGATCCAGTCCGCGGCCGCCGCGCAGCGTGATGGCGCCGGCCGCCCGGCGATGAACAGGCCCTAGGGATTTCCACTATGGTGCGGACCCCGCCCGAGGCGCACCATCCGTCTCAAATGAATGGAACCGGTTCCATACCGGAAATAGAAGGGCAATATGGCAGACATCGTGATCGTGGCGAGCGCATTCGGGATGGACCGGGTGCGACAGGAGGGCCACCGTGCATTCGTCGCGACCGCGGCGGCATCCGGTGCGACCGGTTTCGAGGTGCGGCGCGAACTGTTCGCGTCGGAAGACGACACGGCGCCCGGCGCGCTGGCCGCGCTTGGCGCGCAACTGGCCAGCCACGGGTTGTGGTCGGTCTATTCGACGCCGGCCAACCTGTACACGGAAACGGGCGCGCTCGATGCGGACGCCTTGCGCGGCGCGCTCGCGGAAGCCGACGCGCTCGGCGCGCGCTTCGTGAAATTCCAGCTCGGCGGTTTCGCCGGCGCCGCGCACGCGGCCGAGATCGTCGCGCTGTCGCGCGGCGCGCGGGCCCGGGTGGTGGTCGAGAACGGTCAGCTTCCGGTCGGCGGCGCGCTCGCGCAGTTCCGCGGGCTGTTCGACGCACTGGCCGCGGCGGGCATGCCCGATGCGCTCGGGATGACGTTCGACATCGGCAACTGGCAGTGGCCGGGCGAAGCGCCGCTTGATTGCGCGCAAGTGCTCGCGCCGCATGTGGAATACATTCACTGCAAGGCAGTCGCGGGCGAGGGCGCGCGTCGTTTCGCCACCGCGCCGGCCCCGAACGACCCGCTCGTGACCGGCGTGCTCGCGGTGCTGCCGCAACACGCGCCGCGCGGCATCGAGTTCCCGTTCGACGCGGCCGACCTGGCGGGCGATGCATGCCGGCGCGTTGCGTGGCTCGCCACGGCGTGACGGCGGAAGGATCCTGGAGAGTTCATTCATGAAAGCAGCACTCGATGTCGTGACCTACGGCGAAGCGATGGCGATGTTCGTCGCGACCGAGCCCGGCCATCTCGCGCACGCGACGCAGTTCACGAAGCGGGTCGCGGGCGCCGACCTGAACGTCGCGATCGGCCTGTCGCGGCTCGGCTTCCGGGTCGGCTGGATGAGCCGTGTCGGCCGCGATTCGTTCGGCGGCTACGTGCTCGACACGCTGGCGCGCGAGGGCATCGACGCGTCGTGCGTGACCGTCGATCCGCGTTACCCGACCGGCTTCCAGCTCAAGTCGCGCAACGACGACGGCAGCGACCCGACCGTCGAATATTTCCGCAAGGGCTCGGCCGCGAGCCACCTGTCGTGCGACGACTACGTGGCCGACTACGTGCTCGGCGCGCGCCATCTGCACCTGACCGGCGTCGCGCCGGCGATCTCCGCGACGTCGTGCGAGCTCGCGTTCAAGCTCGCGCGCGAAATGCGCGCGGCCGGCAAGACGATCTCGTTCGACCCGAACCTGCGCCCGACGCTGTGGCCGTCCGCCGACGTGATGGCGAAGACGCTGAACGCGCTCGCATCGCTCGCGGACTGGGTGCTGCCGGGCATCGCCGAAGGGCGGCAACTGACCGGGCACGACACGCCGGCCGACATCGCGGGCTTCTATCTTGCACAGGGCGCGCGCGGTGTCGTGATCAAGCTCGGTGCGGAAGGTGCGTACTACCGGACGGCCGACAGCCGCGACGGAACCGTGGTGGGCGAGCGCGTGCAGAACGTCGTCGATACGGTCGGCGCCGGCGACGGCTTCGCGGTCGGCGTGGTCAGCGCGCTGCTGGAGGGCAGGACGATCGAGCAGGCGGTGGCGCGCGGCAACCGGATCGGTGCGCTCGCGATCCAGGTGATCGGCGACTCGGAAGGGTTGCCGACCCGCGCCGCGCTCGATCGATTCGAAAACGTCAGCAATCGCACCGATCGCTTAGAGGAAAGCTTCACCGCGCAATGAGAGGCCGGACACGGCACAATCCGCGGACTCATTTCGTCGTGCATGCGCACGGCAAGGTACGGGACCGGGACGGGCGCTGAAGCGTTTGTTCTGGTCGACTGCGAAGCATGGGATCAGAGTAAGCGCTGAAGCGCCAACTCTGATCGACCGCGAAGCATGGGATCCACGTAAGCGCTAAAGCGCTAACGTGGATCGACACAGGAGACATTCTGATGGCCAACTCTCTCGCTGCCCGCCGCTGGTGGACGATCATGCCGATCGTCTTCATCACGTACAGCCTCGCCTACCTCGACCGCGCGAACTACGGGTTCGCGGCCGCGGCCGGCATCAACCAGGACCTCGGGATCAGCAAGGGCCTGTCGTCGCTGATCGGCGCGCTATTCTTCCTCGGCTACTTCTTCTTCCAGATTCCCGGCGCGATCTATGCGGAACGCCGCAGCGTGAAGAAGCTCGTGTTCGTCAGCCTGATCCTGTGGGGCGCCTGCGCGGCACTCACGGGCGTGGTCAGCAACATCCCGTCGCTGATGGCGATCCGCTTCGTGCTCGGCGTCGTCGAGGCGGCCGTGATGCCGGCGATGCTGATCTACATCAGCAACTGGTTCACGAAGAACGAACGCTCGCGCGCGAACACGTTCCTGATCCTCGGCAACCCGGTCACGGTGCTGTGGATGTCGATCGTGTCGGGCTATCTCGTGCACGAATTCGGCTGGCGCCACATGTTCATCGCCGAAGGCGTGCCGGCCGTGCTCTGGGCCGTGTGCTGGTGGTTCCTCGTGCAGGACAAGCCGGCCGATTCGCCGTGGCTCAACGCGCAGGAAAAACGCGACCTCGACGCCGCGCTCGCGGCCGAGCAGGCGACGATCAAGCCCGTGCGCAACTATGGCGAAGCATTCCGCTCGCCGGCCGTGATCAAGCTGTGCGCACAGTATTTCTGCTGGAGCATCGGCGTGTACGGCTTCGTGCTGTGGCTGCCGTCGATCGTCAAGAACGGCTCCGACCTCGGGATGGTCGCGACCGGCTGGCTGTCCGCGCTGCCGTATCTCGCCGCGACGATCGCGATGATTGCCGCATCGTGGGCGTCCGACAAGGTCGGCTCCCGTCGCGGTTTCGTGTGGCCGTTCCTGCTGATCGGCGCGGCTGCGTTCGCCGCATCGTACGCACTCGGTTCGTCGCACTTCTGGATCTCGTATGCGCTGCTGGTCGTGGCAGGCGCCGCGATGTACGCGCCGTACGGCCCGTTCTTCGCGATCGTGCCGGAACTGCTGCCGAAGAACGTCGCCGGCGGCGCGATGGCGCTGATCAACAGCATGGGCGCGCTCGGCTCGTTCGTCGGCTCGTACTTCGTCGGCTACCTGAACGGGGCGACCGGCTCGCCCGTCGCGTCGTACGCGTTCATGAGCGCCGCGCTCGTCGCCGCGGTGATCCTCACGCTGTCCGTCAAACCCCAGGCGCGCGATACGCATCCGCTCGCGACGCCGCTGCAAGGAAAATGAATCCGATGAAGCCCCGTATCGTCGCGTACAAGCCGCTGCCCGATGACGTCCTCGCGTACCTGCGCGAGCATGCGAACGTCGTGCAGGCCGACGGCGCCGCCGCCCTCGCCGATGCGCTCGGCGACGCGGACGGCGCGATCGGCGCGAGCCTGAAGGTCACGCCGGAAATGCTCGACCGCGCACCGCGGCTGAAGGCGTGGTCGACGATCTCGGTGGGCTACGACAACTTCGACGTCGCGGATCTCACGCGGCGCGGGATCGTGCTCGCGCATACGCCGGACGTGCTGACCGAATCGACCGCCGATACGGTGTTCTCGCTGATCCTCGCGTCCGCGCGACGCGTGGTCGAGCTGGCCGAGTGGGTGAAGGCCGGCCACTGGCATCGCAGCATCGGTCCCGACCTGTACGGCACCGACGTGCAGGGCAAGACGCTCGGCATCGTCGGGCTCGGGCGGATCGGCGGCGCGGTCGCGCGCCGCGCGGCGCTCGGCTTCCGGATGCAGGTGCTGTACGCGAACCGCTCCGCGCATGCGCAAGCCGAGACGCAGTACGGCGCGCGGCGCGTCACGCTCGACGAACTGCTCGCGCAATCGGATTTCGTGTGCCTGCAGGTGCCGCTGTCGCCGGAAACCCACCACCTGATCGGTGCGGCCGAATTCACGAAGATGAAGCGCGGTGCGATTTTGATCAACGCATCGCGCGGGCCGGTGGTCGACGAAGCCGCGCTGATCGATGCGCTGCGCGCGGGCACGATCCGCGGCGCGGGGCTCGACGTGTTCGAGAAGGAGCCGCTGGCGGCGGATTCGCCGCTGCTGCAGATGAAGAACGTCGTCGCGCTGCCGCATATCGGCTCGGCGACGCACGAGACGCGCCACGCGATGGCGCGCTGCGCCGCGGAAAACCTGGTCGGCGCGCTGGCCGGCACGCTGCGCACGAATCTCGTCAATCCGGACGCGCTCGCGCGCGCCTGAGCCGCGGCGGTAGCGGGGCGACCCGCGGCCGCCCCCCGGCCAGCGGGGCGCCGGCTTCGTTAGAGTCGATGGTCTTGGTGCCGGAGGGCTGCCTGCGTTATGATCCCCGCGCGTCGTATCGACGGCCCGGCAATGCTGCCGGCGGCGTTTCGCGACGGGTATCCGCGCCAGGTCCGGTGCGGCCGACTGCTGTTGCAGGTGACCGGGGCGGATGCCGACGCGCCGGCGCTGATCATCGCGAAGCAGGGGATCGGCGCAAGCGCTGTAGGGCTAACGCTGGTCGACCGCGAAGCATGGGGTCAGCGTAAGCGCTAAAGCGCTAACGCTGACCGACCGCGAAGCATGGGACCCGCGTAAGCGCTAAAGCGCTAACGCGGGTCGACAGGGAGATTCCACCGGGTGGCTTACGTTTCCAACAACAAAGGTCCGTCTGCTCACGAAGCGGCGCGGATCGTACGTCGCGAGGCACGACAGTGACCGATTCGCAACCAACCACGACGCGTCCGGCGACGATCAGCGATGTCGCGCGCGAGGCCGGCACGGGCAAGACCAGTGTGTCGCGCTACCTGAACGGCGAGACGCACGTGCTGTCCACCGACCTGCGCCAGCGGATCGAAGCGGCGATCGCGCGGCTCAACTACCGGCCGAACCAGATGGCGCGCGGGCTCAAGCGCGGCCGCAACCGCCTGCTCGGCATGCTCGCGGCCGACCTGACCAATCCCTATACCGTCGAAGTGCTGCAGGGCGTCGAGGCCGCATGCCACGCGCTCGGCTACATGCCGCTGATCTGCCACGCGGCAAACGAAGTCGAGATGGAGCGCCGCTTCCTGCAGCTGCTCACGACCTACCGCGTCGAAGGGCTGATCGTCAACGCGCTCGGCGCCGACGAGGACGTGCTGCGCCCGCTGCGCGGCGCCGGCATCCCGGCCGTGCTCGTCGACCGCACGGTCGAAGGCTTCGAGGCCGACCTGATCGGCCTCGACAACGCCGACGCGATCGAGACGGCACTCGCGCACCTGGTCGAACACGGTTTCGACGCGATCCATTTCGTCGTGCAGCCGTTCGAGCGCGTCAGCTCGCGGCGCCTGCGCGAGGCCGCATTCCGCGCGGCACTGGCGGCGCGCGGGCTGACGGTGCCGTCGACGGTCGTGCTCGACCTGAACGAACCCGACGCGGTCGCGGCGGCGCTGGCCGACATCGATGCCCGCATCGACGACGCGGCACGGCGTGGCGTGCGCGCGGCGCTGTTCGCCGCGAACGCGCCGGTCGCACTCGCGATCGCGCGCCACCTGCGCGCGCGTTTCGGCACCGCATGGCAGCAGCGGGCGGCGTTGCTGTCGATCGACGATCCGGAATGGGCCGAGCTGATCGGGATCACGACGATCCGCCAGCCGACCTACGAAATCGGCTACAAGGCCGTCGAATTCGTGCACGAGCGGATCGACGGCGCGGCGGGCGACGTACGCGTCTCGCTGCTGCCGGGCGAGCTGGTTGCGCGCGCGTCGACCGCAAGCTGAGTATCATTCGGGGCACGCAGCGCGCCAGGTGCGCTGCCCCGAACAAGGAAATACATGACTGTCGCTCCCGTCACGCTGGCGGTGCTGATCGCCGCCACGCTGATCATCGCGCTCCTGCCGCTCGTCCTCTACCGCATCCTGCGCAAGCCGCTGGCCCTGAACCGTCGCGACACGATCGTCGGTGTGGCCGTCTTCACGCTGTTCGCGATGATCCTCGAACGCGCGTTCCACGGGCTGGTGCTGAGCCAGACGCCGCCGGATGGCTGGCTCACGCAGCCGCTCGCGTTCGTCGCGTACAGCGCGCTCGCGACCGCCGTGTTCGAGGAAGTCGGCCGCTATCTCGGGATGCGTTTCCTGAACCGCCGCTACGGCCCGTCGTCGGCCGGCGACAGCCGCGGAATCGGCTACGGGATCGGTCACGGTGGCGCCGAAGCATGGTTCGTCGGCGTACTCGTGTGGGGCCAGTGGTCGTATCTCGCGTGGCTCGCGAGCCGCGGCCAGCTCGAGACGCAGCTCGCCGACCTGCCGGGCGATACCGTCGTGCGCCTGCACGTGATGCTCGCGACGCTGTCGGCGCAGTCGATGCTGCTGTTGCTGCTCGAACGCTGCACGGCATTCGTGCTGCAGCTCGCGCTGTCGGTGCTGGTCTGGCGTGGCGTGCGCGCCGGCCGCGCGGGTGTGTTGCCGCTCGCGATCGTGCTGCATGCGCTCGCGGCCGCGCCGGCGTTGCTGTACCAGGTGCGCGTGCTGCCGGCCGGCTGGGTCGAGGCCGCGTATTGCGTGCTTGCCGCGATCCTGGTCGTCGTGCTGGTGAAGGCATGCCGGCCGTCGCAATCGGCAGCCTGACGGGAGAGACGGGATGGATGACTATCTGATCGAATGCCAGAGCGCGGAATTCGACGCGCTCGCACGCGTGATCTGCGATCTCTTTCCGGAGCAGACGCGTTTCGCCGAAAGCAGCGATGCACGCGGGCGGTTCCTGTCCGTGCAGTGGCTCGCGATGCGTTTCGGCTCGGCGCCGAAGCGGATGACGCTCGATATCCGCATCGTGCCGGCCGCGCTCGCGCGCTACCTGGCGCTCAAGCCGATGCAACGGGCGCGCAGCCATGCGGTGCTGCATGCGTATACGGAAGCGATGCTCGGGTCGCTCGAGGAGCGTCACGCGGCCGGCGAGGCCGTCGAGCGCGACGCGGAACTCGTACTCGACGAAGACTTTGCGTGACCGTTCGCGCCGGCGCCATGCCGGCGCGCTGCATTACGCGTCGCGGTAGACCTGCGCGAAGCGCTGCGCCTGCACGACACCGTAGTCGCCGGGCGCGTACTGCATCACCCAGTCGCCGGCGACGCCGCGCAGCGTGTCGCCGTTTTCCGAGCGGGCGATCGTGAACGGCTCGTCCATCCGGCGCGCGAGCACGACGGCCGGCCGGTTCCGGTAGGCGCCCGGTGCGCCGTGTGCGAGTGCCGGATCGGCGGGCAGGTATTTGGCGTCGAAGCGCGCCCGCGACACGACCCAGCGGTCGCCGGTCGAGCCCGTGATCAACGCGTCGCCCGCCGCATAGCGGTTCGGGCCTTCGAGGCTCATCAGTTCGCCGTCGGCCTCCGCGAAGGCAACGGCGACGGTTTCGTCCTTGACGACGCGACGGGCCTGCGGATCGGTACGCAGGTCGAGGTGCTTGAGTTCGAGCATGGCGGGAAAGGGCGGGAAGCGGTAAAAGCCGGCAGCTTATCCCGAATCCGGCGCGCCGTGTGACGCGCCGGTCGCCTGGAGCGGCGCGGCGCCGTTCGGCCCGGGCGGGCGGTACGGCGCCGGCAGGGCGGGCGTCAGGGTTGCGCGGGTGCGGTGGCGGCCGGCGCGGCTGCCGCCTTGCCCTCCGTGCCCTTCGTCTTGCCCTTGCCGCGATGCTCGCCGCCGTGGTGCAGCCAGCTGCGGAACGTCGTGTCGGCCAGCGCCTTCTGGTCGGCCGGGAAGCTCTCGTAGAGCGGTGCGAAGGCGTCGGCGAGCTTCTTCGCGCCGTCGGCATTCGCCTGCGACAGTTCCGCATACTGCTTCATGTCGTCGAGTGCGGAGACGTCGTGCTTCGCCATCCGCTCGCGATAGAGGCGGCCCATCGTGTCGCCGTTGTCGCGCATCGTGTCGGCGAACGTCTTCCACTGGGGTTCCTGCGCCGACGTGATCTTCAGCTGGTCGTGCAGGTACTTGATGCGCTGCTCGACGCGCGCTTCGTGGCGCGCCGCGCGCTGCTCGGCGCTCGGGGCCGACGCCGCGGCCGTCGTTGCGGGGGCCTGCGCGGGCGCTTGCGGCTGCGCCGGGGTTTGCGCGAACGCGCTGGCTGCAACGGCGAGCGTAGCGAGGGTGAGCGAGATTTTCTTCATGGTTGGCTCTCCGGGGTGGTGTCTTGCGAGCGGGCGCGGCGGCAACTGCCGCAAGCGCGCTTCTCGCGTCGCCAGCTATTAGTAGCACGTTGAATGCGGTGCAGCAGCGAATGCGACACTTGCTTACATCCGATACGAATCGAAATTGAAAGGTTCTCGCCGGATCGTGGCGGCGCCGTTTGGGCGGGCCGGCGTTCGGCGCTATCATCGCGTCACCTTCCACTCAGCCGGCGCGTCGTGCCCCGGCCCAGTCTCATGCGTCCACCCCGCCTCGACCAACTCGACGATCTCGACCGGCAACTGGTCGCGCTGCTGCAGGCCGATGCGCGCGCCAGCGTCGCGGATCTCGCGCGCCAGCTCGATGTCGCGCGCACGACGGTCGTCGCCCGCATCGCGCGGCTCGAACGCACCAACGTGATCGCCGGCTACAGCGTCCGGCTCGGGCAGGACGTGCTCGATGCAAGCATTTATGCGTACGTCGGCATCATCCTCACGCCGAAGTTCGGCAAGGACGTGTTGCGCAAGCTCGACCGGATGCCCGAGGTGCAGCTGCTGTGCGCGGTGAGCGGCGAGTACGACTACGTCGCGTGGCTGCGCGCCGATTCGCCCGAACGGCTCAACGACCTGCTCGACCAGATCGGCACGCTCGAAGGCGTCGAACGCACGACGACGTCGATCATCCTGTCGCGCAAGATCGATCGCGGGACGATCGGCGGCTGACGGGCCGCGCGCCGCGCGGCGCATGATCGATCGTGCGAGCGCATGTGCTGAGCACGTCTTCTTTCCTTTGCGTATGCGGCGGTTGACGCACGTCGCAATCACACGCGCCATGTGTTCGCGCTCGACGCTACGGCGTTTCATGACGGGCTCGGGCGACAACGCGTCCTCCGCGTCGTCCGACGCTTCTCAGCAGTATTCCCTTGCGCGTCTGCGTCGACCGTCTCGCCGAGCCTGGCGAGCATGCGGTTCGCTCGTCCTGCACGTCGTGGTCGATCCTCCCGGTTGTCATCGAGAACGCAGCCCCAGGCAGCGTGTTTGCACCAACGCCGATACGCGATTTTTAGATGAATTGGTCGTTATGACGAAATTTGTGGTCGAAACGTCGAAATTATCGGTCGTTTCGCATCATTCTTCGTCTTGGAACTGATTTTGCGCGTCCCTACACTGTGTTCATGGCTCAACGCCGTTCACAACACCAACCCATCATCAGGAGATAAGCGCATGAAAATCGCCATCGTCGGCGCAGGTCTGATCGGCCACACCATTGCTCACATGCTGCGTGAAACGGGCGACTATGAAGTCGTCGCGTTCGACCGTGACGCGGATGCGCTTGCGAAGCTGTCGCGTGAAGGCATCGCGACGCAACGGGTCGATTCGGCCGATGCAAACGCGATTCGCGAAGCCGTGAAGGGCTTCGATGCGCTCGTCAACGCGCTGCCGTACTACCTCGCGGTCAACGTGGCCGCCGCCGCGAAGGCGGCCGGCGTCCACTACTTCGACCTGACCGAAGACGTGCGCGCGACCCACGCGATCCGCGAACTGGCCGACGGCTCCGACCGTGCGTTCATGCCGCAGTGCGGCCTCGCACCGGGCTTCATCGGTCTCGCCGCACACGAGCTGGTGAACGGCTTCAGCGAAGTGCGCGACGTGAAGATGCGCGTCGGCGCGCTGCCCGAGTATCCGACCAACGCGCTGAAGTACAACCTGACGTGGAGCGTCGACGGCCTGATCAACGAATACTGCCAGCCGTGCGAAGCGATCCGCGACGGCCGCAAGCAGTGGGTGCAGCCGCTCGAAGGCCTCGAGCACTTCTCGCTCGACGGTACCGAATACGAAGCGTTCAACACGTCGGGCGGCCTCGGCACGCTGTGCGAGACGCTGTCGGGCAAGGTCGAGACGCTCGACTACAAGTCGGTGCGCTATCCGGGCCACCGCGATCTCGTGCAGTTCCTGCTGGAAGACCTGCGCCTGTCGACCGACCGCGACACGCTGAAGTCGATCATGCGCCGCGCGGTGCCGTCGACGAAGCAGGACGTCGTGCTCGTGTTCATCACGGTGACGGGCGTGAAGGACGGCCAGCTGGTGCAGGACGTGTTCACGCGCAAGATTTTCGCGAAGGACGTGTGCGGGATGCACATGAGCGCGATCCAGATCACGACGGCCGGCGCGATGTGCGCGGTGCTGGATCTGTTCCGCGAAAAGAAGCTGCCGCAGAGCGGTTTCATCCCGCAGGAAAAGGTGTCGCTGAAGGCGTTCCTGTCGAACCGCTTCGGCAAGCTGTACGAAGGCGGCACGATGGAGCGCGTGCACGAAGTGGCCTGACCACCCGTCAGCCTCTGGCACGAGGGCCGTACGACGCCGGGAGCGCAACAGCGCTTCCGGCGTTGTTTTTTGCGGGTGACGAAAAAGAGCGGCCGGTCAGGCCGGCAGCGGCGGGACGATCGTGGCCGCCTGCGGAGGCGGCGCGATGCGGTACAGCAGCGCATCGACGTCGGCATCGGAGGGCGCGGTGTTGTCGAACATCACGATGCCGTCGCATTCGTGGCCGGTCGGCACGAAGCGGCGCTGCCGGTATTCGTCCCAGTGCGCGAGCTTGTAGGCGTCGTTCGGGTTGCCGCGCGCGACGATCCGCTGGTGCGCGACGTCTTCCGACGTGTGGACCCAGACGACCGTCAGCGTGACGTCGGGCGAGATGCCGAGCCACGCGCGATCGAGAATGCGACGATCGCGCACTTCGCGCGACAGCGGGCCGACCACGAGCGCGCCGATGCCGAGCGCGAGATTTTCACGGGCCGTGTCGAGCAGGCCCTGGTATTCGGGATCGCGCAGGTGCTTCAGGTAGAGCGGGCTGTCGCGGTCGTTCGGATCCTCGGTGAGCGCGCCCATCGCGGCCGAGCTGTAGCGGCCGTACAGCGTGTCCTTGTCGAGCAGGCAGAAGGCCTCGCCGGTCGCGCGCATCAGCGGCCCGATGAGCCGCTTCGCGAGCGTGGTCTTGCCGGTGCCGGCGTGACCGCAGAAGAACACCAGATGCGTCACGAAGCCTTGCCTCCCGAGCGCGGGCTCGACGCGCCGTTGCGCTTGTCACCGCGCGGGAAGACTTCCGCTTCCAGCCACATCGCGTTGATGATGCCGAAGCCGAGCGCCACGCCGATGCCGAGTATCCACGAGAAATACCACATGGGTCCGTCTCCTTGACGATTGGGCCGCACGGCCGTGCGGCGGGTGGTCCGAACTTGCCGGGTGCGCATGCTGCGGCGCACGCAGCCCGATCATGACCAATATCGCCGAGCCGCGCAAGCCGGGCCGCCCGCGCAGCAAACCGGTAAACTGATGCGCAAACCGCAACGTCACGGACACCATGCTGATCAACTGTGCTGCATACCAGGATGGCCGCAAGCTGGCCGATATCGATATCGACGCCATCAGCGACTACGTGTCGAAGCCCGAGTGCTTCGTGTGGGTCGCGCTGAAGGATCCGACACCCGACGAACTCGACCTGATGGGCGAGGAATTCGGGCTGCACGAACTGGCGCTCGAGGATGCCCGCAAGGGGCATCAGCGGCCGAAGATCGAGGAGTACGGCGATTCGCTGTTCGCGGTGCTGCATACGGTGGAGCTGGACGACGACGATGAATTCAATGTCGGCGAGCTGAACGTGTTCGTCGGCCCGAACTACGTGCTGTCGATCCGCAACCATACCGAGCACGATTTTCGCGACGTGCGCAAGCGCTGCGAGCGCGAGCCGCATCTGCTCCAGGAGGGTTCGGCATTCGTGTTCTACGCGCTGATGGACCAGGTCGTCGATCGCTATTTCCCGATCCTCGAAACGCTCGGCGCCGAGCTCGAGGAACTCGAGGACCGCATCTTCGCGAAGGCCACGCCCGCCTCGTCGCGCGCGATCATCGAGGATCTCTATTCGCTGAAGCGCCGGCTCGTGATGCTGTACCAGCACACGGCGCCGCTGCTCGAGCCGCTGGCGAAGCTCACCGGCGGGCGCATTCCGCAAGTCTGCAGCGGCATGGAGCCGTACTTTCGCGACGTGTACGACCATCTGCAGCGGATCGTGAAGACGATCGAAGGGCGGCGCGAGATGGTGGTCACGGCGATCCAGGTCAACCTCGGGATGATCTCGCTGGCCGAGAACGAGGTGACGAAGCGGCTCGGCTCGTTTGCCGCGCTGTTCGCGATCCCGACGATGATCGCCGGCATCTACGGGATGAACTTCGCGAACATGCCCGAACTGCACCTGAAATACGGCTTCTACGGCTGTATCGCCGTGATGGTGGCCGCCGACTTCGGGTTGTGGTGGCGCTTCAAGCGGGCAGGGTGGCTGTAGTCCCGCTTCACGTGCGGGGCGGCGCATGCTTGCCGACCACGACGCGCCACGGACGCACGCGCCACGATTTCACGAGGCCGTTCTGCACGTACGGATCGGCGCGCGCGAACGACTCGGCCGCCTCCGGCGAATCCCCTTCGAACACGAGCACGGCCTGGTCGGCCGGGTCCGACAGCGCGCCGGCGAGCACGAGTTCGCCGCGCTCGGTCGCAGCCTGCGCAAGCGCGAGGTGCTGGGCGCGGAACGGTTCGCGACGGGACAGGTAATCGTCGACGAGTTCGTAGGTCAACTGGTAATGCATGGCGGCTCCGGGAAGAATCGCGGCGGCCGGTGCATCAGCGCGCCGTCAGTCAGTCTGCTGCGGGCAGTATAGGGCAGGCCGACGGCGGCGACACGACGCGGAGGGCGGCGCGCTTCTGCGCCCATAAATGCAACTAACGGTCTGAATGTTGCCCATCTTCGAATCCCAGCCGCAACGCCCTTTCCATGCAGCCAGGTCTACAGGGCCGCCGGCGGGGGCATCCCTACGCCTTGTAGCCGATCGTGCGCAGCAGATCCTTGCGCCAGCGTATGTCGTCGTCATTTTCGACCCCGAGCGGGCCGAAGCCGTCGACGACGCCGACGATCCCGCGTCCTTGCGCGGTTTCCGCGACGATCACCTCGGTCGGGTTCGCGGTTGCGCAATAGATCCGGCAGACTTCCGGCACGGCCTTGATCGCGTTGAGTACGTTGACCGGGAAGCATCCGTCGCCGAGGAACACGATGAACGCGTGACCGGCGCCGATCGCGCTGGCGTTGCGGCAGGCGAGGTCGACGAGCGCCGCATCGGTGCCGGAGTGGCGCACCAGCCGCTTGCCCGACGCCTCGCAGAAGGCGAGCCCGAAGCGGATGCCGGGCACGGTGCCGACCAGCGCCTCGTGGATGTCCTCGACGGTCTTGATGAAATGCGACTGGCCGAGGATGAAGTTCACGGTCTCGGGCTTGTCGACGGCAACGGTTTGCAGTTGCAGCATGGCGGACCTCGTCTCGCGATGCGGCGCGTGCGCCGCAATGGGCGCTTCAAGCTTAGTACGCGGCGGCCGGCGACGAAAGCGGCGCGGTCGGCCTATCCTTGGTTGTGTGTGGCGCGTGCGCCGCACGAAGGCACCGGAGGACGACATGGACGTGCGACAAGGCTTCGTCGACTGCGTGGGGCGCACGCCGCTGATTCGCTTGACGAAGCTCAGCGCCGAGACGGGCTGCGAGATCCTGGGCAAGGCGGAATTCATGAATCCGGGCGGGTCGGTGAAGGACCGCGCGGCACACTACATCATCCGCGACGCCGAGCGGCGCGGCGCGCTGCAGCCGGGCGGCACCGTGGTCGAGGGCACGGCGGGCAACACCGGCATCGGCCTGGCGCATATCTGCGCGGCGCGCGGCTATCGCTGCGTGATCGTGATTCCCGACACGCAATCGCCGGACAAGCTGGCGATCCTGCGCACGCTCGGCGCCGAGGTGCGCCCGGTGCCCGCGGCGCCCTACCGTGACCCGAACAACTATCAGAAGATTGCCGGCCGGCTCGCGGACGAACTCGACAACGCGGTGTGGGCCAATCAGTTCGACAACGTCGTCAATCGCCAGGCGCACTACGAGACGACCGGGCCCGAAATCTGGCGCGATACGGCGGGCACGATCGATGCGTTCGTGTGCGCGACCGGGACGGGCGGCACGCTGGCCGGCGTGAGCCGTTATCTGAAAGAGCAGAATCCGGACGTCCGGATCGTGCTGGCCGACCCGCACGGCAGCGGGCTCTACGGCTACGTGAAAATGGGCGACCTCGGCGCGGAAGGCAGTTCGATCACCGAAGGCATCGGATCGACGCGCGTCACGATGAACCTTGCGGACACGCCGATCGACGACGCCGTGCGGATCGATGATCAGCAGTGCGTGACGATGGTCTACCGGCTGCTGCGCGAGGAGGGGCTGTACGTCGGCGGATCGAGCGGCATCAACGTCGCGGCGGCGGTCTGGCTGGCCCGCCGGATGGGGCCGGGGCACACGATCGTGACCTTGCTGTGCGACCGTGGCGACATCTATCGCACGCGGCTTTTCAATCGGGAATGGCTACGCGAAAAGGGACTGGATCCGGGGGACTGAACCCGTGGGTCGAGTCCGTGCGAAGCACGGGAGCGGCGAGGTTTTCCATCCGCCGGAATGCGACCTATGCTGAACGAATCCGGTGCGAACGCCGTTCGCCCGTTTCGTTCAGACGAGGTGTGCCATGCCTGTGTCAGCCACCCTGCAGGATTGCCTGCGTCAGAAGTCATCGCGTTACGAAGTGGTGTACCACCCCTATAGCCATACGAGCATGGAGACGGCCGCCGCCGCGCATATTCCCGGCGATCGCCTCGCGAAAACCGTGCTCCTCGAAGACGACGAAGGCTACGTCGCCGCCGTATTGCCGACCACGCATGCCGTGCGCCTGTCGGATCTCTGGGTGAAGACGGGACGCCATCTCGTGCTCGCCCGGGAGGTCGAGCTGCGCGAGCTGTTCAAGGATTGCGACATGGGCGCGTTGCCGCCGGTGTGCATGGCGTACGGGATGAAGACGTTTCTCGAGGAACGTCTCGCGCAGCAGCCGGAAGTCTATTTCGAGGCCGGCGACCACGAGGCGCTGATCCACATGATGCAGGACGAATTCCTGATGCTGATGGAGACGGCCGAGCGCGCGCATTTCTCGCACAAGATGCAGGGCATGCACTCCTGACGCGCGCGGTGCAAGGGCGCCGGTCGATGCCCGGGTGACAGGGTTGTGCCCGGGCAGAGGGTGTGTTGCCTCACGGTTAATTCGATATGCGAAATAATCGCGACATATTTTCTGGTGAAAGGGTCGGCATGAAGTTTGAATCGCATTCCGGATTAACCGTTCGGATAACCGTGGCACGTGGGCTGTTGCGAGGAGGTGGTGTCGCTAGCGCGAAGTGGACGGGCGGCGCATCGCGCGACCGATGCGAATGTTGATTGACGAGGGAAGGGGGAACCCCCGGTCGCTTCCGCGGAGGCGGGTCTTGATGCGCCGCAGGAAATATGCCGATATTTATGTCGAAACAGCTTAATATCCGTTTTTGCATATATCCATACAATTCAATTACCGTTTTTATAATAAAAGTTTTATTTGTGCTTACCGGAATATTATTTGAATAAATCCTCCAAACTTTGTATTCGGGCATCAAATAAAGTTTGACGTCAAAATTTTTTCCTTGCTATTGTCTGCACCCAAGTGAACGGCGCCACTGACATCACCGTGTAACGAACGGCGGGTCGTCATACGAAATGTAAGGTGCCGCCCGCTCAGCTAACAATTGCCTGAACGTGCTGGCGCGTTTTTCTTTGGTGCATAACCGCGCCGCGCCGGCCGGAACGATTCCTTGAAAAAGAATGAATTTGCATTCGAATTGAATTCTTTCAATTCGGATTGCTAATTGAACTTGAAATGAAATGTTCGGGTTGATGCGATGGCGATGCCGACCTGGCTTCGCCGCCGGCAGCAATCCGATACTGGGCGAATCGCTTGGGGGATGGATGGTGGGCATGAAAGTCGAAGAACGTCTGGCTACGTCGAACAGCGGACTGGCTACGCTGGGCCGTCCGCGAGAGTTCGGCAAGAAGCAACAGAATCCGGTACGCCGGTTCGGCGGCATCGGAATCGTCCTGGTGCTGCATGCCGTGCTGATCTACGCACTGCTCAACGGCCTCGCGACGAAAGTCGTGCAGGTGATCCAGCACCCGATCGAAACCCGCATCATCGAGCCGGTCAAGCCGCCGCCGCCACCGCCGATGCCCGTGGTCAAGCTCCCGCCGCCGAAATTCGCGCCGCCGCCGCCGCCGTTCGTCCCGCCGCCGGAAGTGCCGGTGCAGGCGCCGCCGCAGGCGACGATCACGCACCAGTCGGCCCCGGTACCGTCCGCGCCGGCCGTGCAGGCGCCGGTCGTGGCGCCTCCCGCGCTGGCCAAGCCCGTCAGCCATGACGTGGGGGTGGTCTGCCCGAATTCGGACACGCTTCGCGCGTCGATCCAGTATCCGAAAGAGGCGCAGGAAAACAACATCACGGGCGACGTGACGATCGAGTTCGTCGTGGATGCGGAAGGGAACATCACGAACGAGCGGGTGGCGCAGTCGGCTGATCCGGTGCTCGATCGTGCTGCCTTCAACACCGTGAAGCGCTTCAAGTGCGTCGCGCAGGGCCAGTCGGTACGGGTCCAGGTTCCGTTCTCGTTCAATCTGAATTGATGCAGTGGGCGGCCCGGTGCGATCCGGGCCGGAAAAACCATCTCGAACTGACGTGCTAAGTTCACCGAAATAACTGGAGTGAGGTATGACGAAGCGTTCACTGGCCGCGCTGGCGGCAAGCATCCTGATGTCCGTCGCCGCAATCGACGGGTTCGTTGCACCGCAGCTCGCCCACGCGCAGGCAAGC